>VGWY01000048.1 GCA_016873575.1 Nitrospira sp.
AAGACATCGACAGCTTTTATAAAGAAATAGAAAAGACAATGTTAGATAATTTCCAATGCGGAAAACCGCATCGAGCGGATTATGCTGAGGTATAGGAGAGGAAGAAGAACCTTTAATGAGGTAATGTAATGATCATCGAGTCAATTCAAATCGAAAATTATCGATGTATTAAAAAGGCACAACTTAGCTGTGATGAACTGACGGTCATTATTGGGCGTAATGGTAGTGGCAAGTCTTCATTTCTTAAAGCAATCGATATATTTTACGATGTCAGCTCCACTATTACTGTAGAAGATTTTTTTAACAAAGATACGAACAAAGAAATATTGGTGAGAGTTACTTATGCACAATTGAAAGAGGATGAAGTTAAGGAATTTCAGACATATATAAGAGAGAATAAATTGATCGTTACTAAGAAGATCAGTGCGAATGATGGCAATTTTATTCAAAAATATTATGCATCAGCAATGCAGATCCCTGAATTTGCAGCGATTAGAACGCTCGGCAAAAGGGAGCAGATATCAAAATTTAAAGAATTAATTGCATCAGGCCAGTTTTCAGAATTGTCAGGCAATGTTAAAAGTGCAAATGATGTCGAAGAATTGATGATGGCTTATGAAAGCAGTCATCCTGAATTAAAACAACCAATAGAAAGGGAAGAGCAATTCTTTGGCCCCAAAAACATCGGAGGAGGGAAACTCGATAAATATACAAAATTTGTACTTGTACCTGCAGTTCGAGAAGTTGAGGATGAGATATCTGATAAAAAAGGCACAAGCCTTTATCAGTTGTTGGATCTTATTGTATATAGACACGTTAATGCCAGAGAAGACATATTGGCATTTAAAGCAAAATTTGAATCAGAACTTAGAAACCTTTATAATTCTGAAAATTTAAAAGAGCTTCCTAACCTCAGTGAATCTATTACTGAAACTCTTTGCAAGTTCTCTCCCGGAGCAAAATTAAACCTTAATTGGGAAGAGATAAAACCTCCTGACTTGCCTTTACCTAAAGCCACCGCAACGCTTATAGATGATGATTTTGAAGGAGATATCAGCAGAAAGGGGCATGGGTTACAAAGAGCATTGATTATTACATTGCTTCAGCAACTTGCAGTGACAGTGCCTCGTGAGGTTACAAATAAATCTGAACAACCTAATGCAGTCAAAACAGAAAATTATGAAATAATAGAACCCGATTTGATACTTGCAATTGAAGAGCCAGAACTATATTTGCACCCCTTACGATGCAGATACCTTTCAAAATTACTAGGTGATTTATCTATAAAAGACGATGTGAATGGCAAAAATCAAATACTTTATGCCACTCACTCTCCATTCTTCATTGACCTGTATAAGTTTGATCAAATACGACTTATCAACAAACAAAAAACAACTGATTCTGAATGTGCTAATAGTTTAGTTACACAGTTTTCCCTTGAGCAGTTAGCTAAAGAGCTTTCAAAAATATCTGATCTTGATGGGAAATTATTTACTAAGGATACATTCCGTGCCCACGCATTGCCTTTGATGGATACCATTGCAAATGAGGGATTCTTTGCTGACGCAGTTGTGGTTGTTGAGGGATTTGGAGATATGGGGGCGTTATGGGCAATACAAGATATTATGAAAAAGGATTGGTCATCATTGGGCATTGCTATAATACCAGCCAGAGGGAAAAACAATATTGATCGTCCTGTTGTAATTTTTAGAGGTTTTTCAATTTCAACCTATTTTATTTTTGATGCTGATTCCCATGATAAAGGGACAAAAGAAGAAGGAGAGACAATTAAAAGGAATCGGCGATATCTTAAATTGGCAGGAGCAAAGGAAGAAGACTTTCCGCCTACACAAGTGAATGAGACGTGGGCATGCTTTGAAGATGAAATAGAAAGTTATTTGATTTCAGAACTTGGTGAGGAATTCTTTAACTCTATCAGAGGAGAAATAGCAAAAGAACAGCAAAAGAACTTGGTTATGATAGGCCGTCAAATGTATTGAAAAATCTTGACGGCTCTGAGAGATTCATTCAAAAAGTCTATACTCAAGGAAAAAGATTGTCTCAATTAGAGAAAATAGTTGAACAAATAACTAAGCTGCCGAGGAGGTAAGCCATGAATAGAACTCCTGTATCCTCATCGAATCTTACTTCAGTGGGCTATGACCCAGAAAAAATGATTTTAGAAATTGAGTTTAAAAGTGGACGTATTTACCAATACTTTAATGTGCCTGAATCTGAATACAATGGATTAATGAATGCTGAATCTCATGGTAAGTATTTCAATGCTAATATAAAAAAGGGAGGTTATTCTTATACCCAAGTTAGATAAAATGCAAATATTTAAAATCAACTTTGACAAGCATCATGATTTTGAATTAAGGAATATTAAGCCTTTAATAGGCATATGCGGGCTTTATTTTATTTTCTTGAAGGAGACTGAAATACCGTATCCCTTTGGAAAGTCGAGGCTGATATATATCGGCATGAGCGAGAAAAAGACCAATAGTATTGGTAAAAGGCTTTCAGGGCATTATGATGGTACATCGGGCAATGAAGGACTACTCAATTATAGAAAAATGGAAGGTTTGTATTTCACATATTTTAACTTTGAAATGTTAAAGCGTATATGGAGTTACAGGATAGAAGATTTAGAAAGCTATTTTATCCTTGATTTCTTGGATAAATACGGTATCTATCCTATTTGTAATAATAAGAGCGGCTTTGAGATAAAGAAATATGATATACCGATAACCCTTGAAATAGACTGGAAGTATTTTGAAAAGGAAAAAGACAAATGACTGACGCAATTAAGAGCGGTCATGAAATATTAGATGACTTTTTCTACAAAATAGATGAGATAGAAGGAGTCGAGGGAGAAGTAGCCCTCTTACTGAAAAGTCTATATCAACAAGGTAAATTAACCCACACAAACCTTTCTAATGAACTTTTGAAAATCAGAGAAGTAAAACTACGTGGTAAAGATTAAGGGCATAGAATTAACAGGATTTAGGGGTGTAAAAAAGACCCTGAAGGTTACGCTTGACTCTTCGACGTCCTTACTGTTGTATGGTGATAATGGGACAGGGAAAAGTTCTATCTCGGATGCCTTCGAATGGTTTTACAAAGATAAAGTTGAGCATCTTTCAGGGGAGGAAATAGGAAGAAAAGGCATAGATGCTTTAAGGAACATATTCTTGGAGAATGGTAAAGATGCTGCCGTAGAACTCAAGTTTTCAGATTCAAGATATGATTCAAAAAAGAAGCTATATTACAAGAAATCCAAACTAACATCTGAACATTCTAACTTATCAGAGGAATTCAATAATTATCTTGCCGACTCCCTTAATGAAAACTTACTTCTGAGATATAAAGATTTGCTTAGATTCATTGTTTTCACTAAGGGCGAAAGGCTCAAAGAAATATCTTACATCATTGGTTTTTCTGAAGTTACTAAGATGAAAGAGGTGCTAAAGAAAGCCTCAAATGAGCTGAGAACTCAGAATAAAAACAAGAATTATGATAGCCTCATTAGTACTAAACAGTCTCTTATTATTGAACAAATAGGACAGAACATTATTGATGATGTCCAATATTTTGATGCAATCAAAAAGCTGGTTGCCCCACTCAAACTTCCAGTAGAAGTGAAAGATAATCAAAGCATTGAAACCATTCTTGAATTTATTAGGAAGCCGGAGGACACTGGGGCAATTATTGCTCAAGCATCTTATGAGAAAGTCATAGAGGGACTCAAGCAATTTAGAATCTTCTTGCAAAGTATTCTTCCCTCATACGAAAACTATTATAAGAAATTTCAAGATATCGCAAAAGACACAGAGAAGTTTAAAGCAATAAGTTTAGGGGGATTATTGTCTGAGGGACTCTCAATCCTTGAAAGGCGGGTTTTTGAAGACGATAAATGCCCATTATGCTTGCAGGATAAAAATAGGGACAATCTGATCGATGAGCTTAGAAAGAGGATTGAAGAATTATCATCCTTTAAGAAAGAAAAAGAAGGGTTAGAGGAAGATCACAGAAGCACGCAAAAAATCATTCAGAATGCCTTATCAGAACTAGATACAGTGCTAAAGGAAAAGTGCTTGTCCTTAGAGGAGAATAATACAATAAAAGGAGAAATCAGTAGCGTTAGGGCATCTGTTTTTGAAGCCTTAGATAGATTTAAAAAATACTCTGTGACGACATCCAAAGACATTTTAACCCCCGATGAATTTCTCCAGATTGATGATTCAAAGGTTCAGTCATGGGAGTCTACTCTTTCAGATAAGATGAAAAAAATCGCTGCTGAAAGAGCAACTGATCCAAGATTTACCATAACAAGCAAATTGTCATTGGTCAGGCAAGCACATAAAGAGATTAAATCTCTTAAAGAAGAGGCGGATATTTTATCTGATCAGTATAGATCAATAGAGATTATCTATCGTGAATTCGTCAAGAAACAAAAAGAAGGTCTCATATCATTCTTGACAGGAATATCCCGTGATATCAATGACCTATATTTATTCATGAATCCATCTGAGAATATTGAAGAGATAGAACTCATCCCGTTAGGAGAAGATGAAGAATTCGTTGGTATTACTATTCAGTTCAAGTTTCATGGGGAGGTCGTTTCTCCTCCTGACAAATATTTGAGCGAATCTCATTTGAATTGTTTGGGGATATGCCTCTTTTTGGCTTCCGTAAAAGCATTCAATAAAATAAATAAATTCTTTATTCTTGATGATGTGATATCCAGTTTCGATACAAATCATCGTGCACGATTCGCAAGGCTCTTGGTAGATAAGTTCAGTGATTATCAGATAATTCTTTTTACTCATGAAAAAGATTGGTTTGAAATAGTCTCTAATATGGTTAGAGGAAAGAATTGGTTGATAAAGAAAATGTATTGGGATCATGAAAACGGAGTAACAATTGAGCCGCCGCCATTTACTCTAAAAGAAGAAATCGAAAACAAACTCAAGAAGGCAGATACCACAGGTTTGGGAAATTCTATTCGAATATATCTTGAGCACCTATTAAAAGAGATTTGCCATGATCTGAAAGTGAAAGTTGAATTTCGGTTCAATGGACATAATGAAAATAGAATGTCGCATGAATTTCTTTCTGAACTGAAAAGCAAACTTAAAGACAGGAAATGTGAATTGAAGGATCAAGCAGTCTTTGATAGGCTCAGTTCTTCAATGTTCCTTGGTAACCGAACCTCGCACGACAGTTCTTTTGAGGAAAGCATAGATGACCTGAAAATGTTTTATAGCGATGTTCAAGAACTTGAAAAGCTTTTCAGATGCTCTCAATGCGGTAACCTTGTTTCAAAGAAACATTATGACAATATAGATAATAAAGTGAAATGTTCATGTGGTGTGCTGCAATACAATTGGAAGAAATAGCGGGATAAGAAGTTTATGTCATTAGCCGTCGATAACCCGATCCTGAAATCTCGGTTTGGCTATCGGTAAGATAGGAAGAAAGAATTTGAAGGGCAAGAGAACGAGGGCAAAGAGGCTTTTGAGAAGAGAGAAAGGAAATATGGCTTTAAAATCAGTTGAATCCCAGAATGTGGAATTTAAATTCAACTTATTATGCCGCAATAAAGATGCAAATGAAAAATGGAGCCGGCAGACGGTAAAATATTTATATGCAAATAGTGGAGGATAATAAACATGGATATTGAATCCTATTTAAAAAATATAGTCGATAAAATTATAAATAACTTCAATCCGGATAAAATAATTCTCTTCGGCTCTTATGCTTACGGTCATCCGACTGTTGATAGCGATATGGACATAATGATCGTCATGGACACAGACGAAAAGCCGCATAAAAGGGCGGTCTCTGTCAGGAAAGTATTGAAAGGCATAGGGATTCCCAAGGATATAATCGTCAAGACTCCTGAAGAATTTGAAAGGTTCAAAGATATTGTCGGAACAATCGTTTACCCTGCCGCACACAAAGGGAGGATCATTTATGAAAGACGATAAACTGGAGGTTGTAAGGTCTTGGTTCAAGAAAGCAGAAAACGACCTTATTAATGCCGAAAACACAATCAAGATGGAAAACCCGCCTTGCGATACGATCTGTTTTCACGCCCAGCAATGCGCCGAGAAATACCTTAAGGGGTTTCTCACATTTCATAAAATAGACTTTCCAAAGACCCATTCACTTGAAGACCTTGTTGAATTGTGCAAACAGATTGTTCCTGAAATAGAGTCAGAACTTGACAATGTTGAGATCCTGTCGAGTTATGGTGTTGAGGTCAGGTATCCGGATGAGATTTATTATGACATTCCCAAAGAGGATGCACAGGAAGCAATTGACTTGGCCAAAAAGGTGAAGACAGTCATCCTTAAATATCTTGAAGGAAAGATGTAACGGTACGAACTGATATGTCCCTTGCAGTTGATAACCCAATCCTGAACAATCCCTTTTCGCCCCGGCGAATCATACGGGGCTGACGATGAATCGAAGGAGTACTGGATATATGACGAAAGACAGCCAAAAAGATCGAGCAGCAATTGAGAGACGGGATGAAGGCTTAGACCATGAAAATAGGGTTTAACAAATACACATCTCTGATTAAGCGTCTTGCTGAAATAATTCATTCTTCAAGGGCAACTGCTGTTCGTCAGATCAACAAGGCTCAAGTGCTTGCATATTATGAGATCGGCAGAGAGATTGTGGAATTTGAGCAGAAAGGAAAGGCCAGGGCAGTGTATGGAGAAGAACTGATAAAGAGGCTTTCAATGGACATGACTAAAAAGTTTGGGAAGGGCTTTTCCGAAATGAACCTCAGAAATATGCGGCGTTTCTATTTGGAGTTCCCAAGGCAGATTCAACAGACAGTGTCTGTTGAATCTGCAAAAAAGAACAAATTCGAGACAGTGTCTGGAAAATCATCAATTCCGCAGACAGTGTCTGCCAAATCTTTAAAATTCGAGACACTGTCTGTCGAATTTAACCCTGAGCTTTCATGGTCTCACTATTGCGAGTTGCTAAGTGTTGAAAATCCTCTTGCCCGTTCATTTTACGAAAAAGAAGCTGTAAATAATAACTGGTCTTTCAGGGAACTCAAACGGCAAATAAACTCACAGCTTTTTGAAAGGTTGGCTCTGAGTAGAGACTCATCTCAAAATACAAGCTCGCACTTCCCACAGAAAAAGAGCTTGCAAGAAAAAACAGCGCACTACATCTTTTAGAGGGAAAAGGATGATTTATATCACGACAAAGACGTCACAAAGACGACAGAAAGACGCCGCAAAGACTATAGTCAAATCCAAAACTTTGGAAGTTAGTCAAAGAGGACTTGTTGCAAAAAAAGGTGAGGAACATAATACATTTTTACATTATTGATCAAATTGGGATTACTGGAAAAGGAACGGAATATGTTCTAAGGGGACATGAAGGGGCCAATGACTCATATAACCGCCGTCACGCGAAAGGGTATAATTGGGCAAATGCCGCAACAAGGCGCACTAATGGCGCAAAGAAAGCAATCGTCTCAAACGACTCAAGCGTCAATGGCGTCAAAGGGGCGTAAGGGGTGGTAAAGGGGCATAAGGGACTTAGAGAAGATAAATTAGAAAAATGACCAATGAAGTATAGAACAGGAAACCTATAAATTATGTCACTTGCAGTTGAT
Organism: Nitrospira sp.; assembly: GCA_016873575.1. Taxonomy (GTDB): domain Bacteria; phylum Nitrospirota; class Thermodesulfovibrionia; order Thermodesulfovibrionales; family SM23-35; genus VGWY01. The sequence goes on from VGWY01000048.1 coordinate 7,652, forward strand.
GAGCCAATATTAAACAATCCTTTTGAAGAACCCAAAGAATACTGGGTTTATGAAGAAGGACAACCTAAAAGGATGTCAGGAAGGCGTCCTGCGGTACTATAGATTAAGGAGGTCAATATATGAAAGCCTATGAATACTATGCGGAGATATTACCGGATGGACATTTGTCCATCCCTGAAAAACTGAAGAGCTTACTGACAGGAGAATCAAAAGTAAGGGTTATGCTGCTTCTTGAGGATGAGGAGACGATGTGGCGCAATTTTACAGTGGCCGAATTTATGAAAGGCTACGCTGAAAAGGACGCTATGTATGACAGCCTATAACTTCGGCGACATTGTCCTTATCGGCTTTCCACATACTGATTTGCAGGTCGTTTCGAAAAGACCCGGTCTTGTGCTATATGATGCGGGTGATCAGGATGTCCTTGTCGCAAGAATAACCACACAAGAATATTCTACTGAGGCGGACTACAAGATAGTTGAGTGGAGAAAGAGTGGCCTTCTTGCCGAATCATTTATAAGGCTCGGCAAACAGGCAACAATCGAAAAGAAATATGTCATCAGAAAATTAGGCGCATTGGCGGAACCGGAACCCGAGACTGTGAAATCCATTTTGATAAGAATATTCAAGTTATAGACAGACAGTATGGAAACGATAAAGATACTTGGGAAAAAGAGAACCTAAACTGGGACTATGATGAGGAATAACAATGTCACTTGCCGTTGATTACCCAATCCTGAAATCACGGCTCAGATACTGGTAAGATATAGACAAGGCATTTTAAGGGAAAGGAGTAGGAGGTAATGGATGCAGGAAAAAGACCATAGGATTTTAGCAAAGTTCAAATCCCTTGTATCGCAGAAAACTAAGGTTCTTGAAATCAAGGTTTTCGGTTCCCGTGCAAGGGGAGATGCAACTCCTGAATCAGACCTTGATGTACATGTTGTTGTTGATTATCTTGACCACGCAATCGAAAGATATATAAGCGATTGTGCATGGGAAGCAGGTTTCCCTGAAGATGTAACTGTTATGCCTATTACAATAAGCATGGATACTCTCAAAAACAGCCCTATGCGGGAATCTGTTTTTATAAAAAATGTCTATCGTGAAGGGGTTGCTATATGAGTGAAGGAAAGACACCCAAGGAAGGAGTTATGTCATTCAAGAACATTCCCATAACAAATGCAAACCGTTTGATCAATCACGGTCCGACTATACTTATAACCTCAAAACTTGGAGAAAAAATCAATGTTATGACTGCGGCATGGCAGATGCCTGTCAGCTTTAAACCAATGCTTGTGGCTGTCTCCATAGGTCATGAGAGATTTTCTCATAAGCTTATATTAGAGAGCCGTGAGTTTGTTATAAACATACCACATCTTGAAATGATTAAAGAGGTACTTTGTTGTGGAACACACTCAGGAAAAAACACAGACAAATTCAAGGTCTGCAAACTTACTCCAGTAAAGGCCCAGGAGGTTGGTGCTCCCCTCATCGAGGAGTGTATTGGTAATATCGAGTGCAGGCTTTATTCCCATCACGAGGCTGGTGATCATACTATCTTTGTAGGAGAGGTAGTAGCTGCTTCAGTTAAAGAAAGCATATTTGATGGCTATCTCAGGGTCGACCTTGAGCAAGCAAAAACACTTCATCACCTCGGAGGTAAGGCCTTCTGCCACCCTGATGGGATTGATCTCGCTTAACCCAAATAATGCAATTAACCACAAAAATTCCCCTTCAATACATCCAATTCTACCCTACCTTTAAATGTAATCTATCCTGTACGTTCTGTTTTAACAGAGGGATCAAGACAAAGGCAGATATCAGCATCAATGATTTTGAAAGAATCGTTCGTATCATGTCAGATATCGGAGTACAAGAACTGGATATACTCGGAGGTGAACCAACCCTCCATCCGGAATTCAGCAGTTTGATAGATATTGCGTGCAGAAACAAGATAAAGACTACGATCAGCACGAATGGAACAAATGTGGAAATCCTTAAAGAGCTTGATTCATACTGGAGTTTACTTATTACCCCGACTCTGACTGAAAATCCCCCCATCCCCCCTTTGCTAAAGGGGGGCAAGGGGGGATTTGAGGTAGGTAATTTAGTAAATATTGGCATATCACTCAACTCTGATGAAATTACGAATGAACTCCATGAATATATTGTCACTCATAAACCAATGATTAAAAGTGTTTGTACAAAGAAAAAGACAATTCCTGAATCAGTAAAGTCCTATATCGGGTTATCAGGCATACAGTATTATCTGTTGTATATGGATACCCTCTGTGCAGATGACCTGAAAGAAAGTCTGCCTTTCTACGAGTTTTACAAGACATTCAATAATCTTAAAAAGACTCATAAAAATGTGGATGGCATATTCTGTTCTGGATTCATTCCGGATACTGAAAATTATCCCATTCTCAAAAATGTCAGATGTCCTGCAGGTACAACAAAACTTTCAGTGATGCCTGATGGCTCAGTGTATCCCTGTTATCTCTTTTTCAGAAATGATGAATTCAGGCTTGGTAACATTCTGAAGGATAGTTTCAGTAGCATATGGAATAATCCCTTCTTAGATTATTTCAGGAAATTTGAGAAAAACAGATGTGCGAATGTGTCTTGTGAACTATTTGCACACTGTCACGGTGGATGCCCTGCTGTCAGCTATATATTTTATAACGACCTAAATGCACCTGATCCACGATGTATTTTTATTCCACAATCTTAACCTTTATCTCAATTCTTTCATTTGGGTTATCCCTTTGATCCCGTGGCTGGTTCACTATTTTGTCTGCGACTTCCATCCCTGAGACAACCTCTCCAAAAACGGTATATTGCCTGTCAAGAAAAGGCGCATCTGCGACGCAAATAAAAAACTGTGAACCTGCACTGTCAGGCTGTGCAGCCCTTGCCATGGAGAGGATTCCCCTCTTATGAGGTTTATCGTTAAATTCAGCCTTAATCGTATATCCAGGTCCGCCCATGCCATGCATTGATTTATCAGGGTTTTTTGAGTTGGGATCTCCACCCTGAATCATAAATCCAGGAATCACACGATGGAAGGTTGTTCCATCATAAAATCCTTTTTTCGCAAGTTCGATAAAATTACTTACATGATTTGGTGCCACTTCAGAGAAAAACCTGAGTTCGATGTTCCCGAACTTTGTCTCAATCACAGCCTTTGTTTCAGCCATCTTCTTCATCTCCTCTTTTGTAAATGTTTTTTGTTTCATCTCTGCATACACAGAGATTGTAAATAGTACCATGGGAACCAAAAGAAAGCATATTTTGAAAATTCTCATACAACCTCCCATGTATAAATTTTTTCCTAAATCTATCCTCTATTTATATTTGAAAATTATATATGTGGCCCCTAATCCACCATCGCAGTCTTTTGCCGTAGCGTATGCCATAACCCATTTTCTGAAAGAACCCTGAAGCCAATTTATTAATGCTTTCTTAAGAACCGGCCCTTTTGGTGACTTGAGCCCTCTTCCATGTATCACCTTGACACAGAAAAGACCTTTGTTCATAGCATCTCTGAAGAATCGTTTAAGTGCCTCTTCTGCTTCACTTAAGGTCATCCCATGAAGGTCAATATAGTCCTGAACAGCAAAATCCCCTCTGTGCAATCGTTCAGATATATCCTTTCTTATGTGTGAAGTATTCCACGCTATGTATTCTCCGGTATCAGACAGTCTTATCTTTCTTTTCCTTTCCACTATCTCCTTCAAGATCTCGACACCATCATTTGCACAAATCGGGCGGAGTTTTATTTTTGGAGGGCTTTTATAAGGAATTTGTCTGAATTCATATATTTCCCTGACATCAGCCATAGCCTCAGTGAATATCTCATCATCGGTCTTGTTTTGGGATACCCCTTGCTTGACACATGGTTTATTTTTGATTGTGTCTTTCAGTTGCCTCAATACTGTGAAAGAATGTGCTGCACCCTTCATTTTAGCTTAAGCAGTACGTCCCCTTTTACACTAAATATATAAGAGTGAGATTACGTTATGAGAGACTTTGTCTTGTCTAAAAAATCAGTAGCCATCTGAATAGCCTCAACCGACTCTTCATATGTAAATGGAACCTCGGGATAATAATCAGCCTCTTGTCTCATTTTCATGAGCCTGCCAATAGCCTTGCCAACAGCTAAATCAAATTCCTTTGTTTTGATATAATAAAGACTAAACATCCTCTCGACTCCCTCATGTGTCTTTGGATCTACCCCTTTCAAAAGTAACAGTGCTTTTGAAGCATGATATATTGAGTAATAGGATGACGCAATACTCTTAAAGTAAAAACCACTTTCCTGTAACACCTTTGCTATATTTAATTCATCAATAGCCCTTTCAATTTCACCCTTTGCAAGGAGAGCACCTTCTTCTTTGTTTATTCTCTCGACCATAACATAGCCCCTTCTTTATAAACTTGGTTTATGAAGGATATATCCCTGGTATTAAAATCATTCTCGTTTACAAAAATGGCTGAAATAACAACATTGTATTCTACTTCCAATTCAAAAATTATGTCATAAATTTCAAATTTTATAGCCCTTGGTATGGTGTAATCTGTTACAAACAGAATATCAATATCAGATTCTTCAAGAAAATCTCCCCTCACCTTAGAGCCATAAAGCAAAATTTTATTTATCATCGGATACATGGAAGGAATCCGCTGGATGATGCCCTCCAATACTTTTTGTTCATTATAGCTAAGATAGGTCTTTGTAGCTTCTTTCATGAGAGGATTATAGCATAATCAATTACTTACATCTCTACACGCGTTAAAACGCCATGCAGTTTGTGCGGTGGAAGCTGATAGAATTGTACATTTGATTACATTTGATTGCTGTTACGTAAAAATCATTTATGCACATGTGGGAAATCATTTGTGCACATATTGTTAGGTAAGTGATTTCTTTTTTATTGTGTCATTCCTGCCCCGTATCAAGTACGGGATAAACTCCGGCAGGAATCCAGTGTCTTCACAAATAATATCATATAAATCGTTACTCTAGGCGGTTTGCCCAGATATCCCAGGCTTCTTCCCATACAGCTACAGCTTTGCTACTACTATCCATAACCACTTGTGGAGCAACGGCATCACCTGCATTATCAGTCTCGATAAGTTCAGCAGTACCCCAGCCTGTGCCAACGGCATAGCGGTTTGCCCAGATATTAGTGCGTGTACCATCATATTGAGACCATACAGTAATGGCATTGCCACTATTATTTATAGCCACTTGCTGGGCGCCAGCATCACCTGCATTATCAGTCTCGATAAGTTCAGCAGTACCCCAGCCTGTGCCAACGGCATAGCGGTTTGCCCAGATATTAGTGCGTGTGCCATCAGATTGGTACCATACGGCGATGGCATTCCCGGCGCTGTCCATAGCTATTTTTGGGAAAAAAGCATCGCCTGCATCGTTGGTCTCGATAAGTTCAGCAGTACCCCAGCCAGCGCCCACTGTATAGCTGTTAGCCCATATGTTATAGCGTGTACCGTCAAATTGGTACCATACGGCAATGGCATTCCCGGCGCTGTCCATAGCTATTTTTGGATTCCAGGCATCACCTGTGGAATTCGTTTCAATAAGGGCAGTGTAGCCCCAGCCAGCGCCTGTTACATAACGCTTTGCATAAATACTATAGTTTATGCCGTCGTTTTGATGCCATACAACAATAGCATTCCCATTACTGTCCATAGCCACTTGAGGTGAAGAAGTGCCTGTGTCAGTCACAACAAGTTCGGCAGTGCCCCAGCCAGTACCTATGATATAGTAGTTAGCCCAGACATTATATTTAGTGCCATCATATTGATACCATACGGCAATGGCATTCCCGGCGCTGTCCATAGCTATTTTTGGATTCCAGGCATCACCTGTGGAATTCGTTTCAATAAGGGCAGTGGAGCCCCAGCCAGCGCCTGTTACATAACGCTTTGCA
>VGWY01000049.1 GCA_016873575.1 Nitrospira sp.
GGTATTGTAAAAACATCTCCTTCAATCCGGCAACTCGGTAGCATAATCTGCCTCCTTTGAAGTTTCTTTATATTCTTGCAGATTATGCTCTAATTGTCAATTTATAATTCTTTTAAATGTCGTTGTAGGGTTAATTATTTTCAAAATATTAGGGAAAAATGTTTGAATATAATTTTAGCAAATAACGATTTGATGCAATTACAAATGAACTTGTCAAATAAAACTTATTATTTCCAAAGAAGTAAATGGCGCAAGGTTAACCAAATTAGCATGTTTAGTAGTCTTACATTTATTATTATTTCCTTATTGTTTACGTTTTCTAACCCTTTTTATCTTCTGTTGATAGTCTGTACAGGGGGAATAATTTTTTTGGGAACAAATACAATATACCTTAATAGACAAGTAAATAGTTTCTTGCCATTTCTAAAAAAATATGATGAATTTGTTAAAGAAAAATTCGGGATTATATATAAACCTAAGATTGTTGACAAGGGATATGGTGATTTTGCGGATGAACTTAATAGAGACATAAAAGACGTCTTTCGCTGAAGACTATAGGGATATAGTGTGGACATATGATATTTAATAAGGCTATAACAAAAAAAATTTTAATTACTATAGCATTCATATTGTCATTAGTAATGGTATCTACGACATCTGCTCAGGCACTTGAAATTGCAAATGGCTTTGTCTACCTTGTCTCTACTCAAAACCCTGATGGCTCATGGGGAAGTGATACAACAGATACTGAGCTATTGCCTTCAACCGTATCAGTGATAGAGGCATTTCAAGTATTGAATCAAACAGGTATTCCAAGTTATGCCAATGCTATCTCATGGCTTCAGAGTCAATCTTTATATACTACAGATTACCTATCCGAAAGAATCCATGCCCTTTCTGTTGCAGTGACTGATGATGATTTGCTCCTTTCATACTTTGACGATCTTACTGGTGCATGGGGTGGTTATGATGAGTTTGAAGTTGATAACCTTGATACATCTTTAGCTTTGCTTGCTTTAAAGAGAATCAATTATCAAGAACAAAACACAGTTAGCTATGCTCTTGGTTATTTAATCGGCAACCAAAACACCGATGGCGGATGGGGCTTTTATCCTTCGACATGCTCAGGATGTAATGATAGAGATGAAAGCAATGTTTATATGACAGCTCTGGTATTAAAAACGTTCAATGTTCTTAGTTCAATGTTCAACCTTAAAAGCTCGATAGAACAAGCATCAGCCTATCTTTTGACAAAACAGAATCCTGACGGAGGATTCGCCCATTCGGCAAGCTCAGGGCAGGGCTCTTCGACGGTATATGAGACTGCTTTGGCTTTTGAATCATTGATTGTAAGTAGTGTAGACATTTCAGCAGTTGCCTCATCAGCAATAAATTATCTGACATCAACCCAACTCCCCAATGGCTCATGGGATGATGATCCGTATTCGACAGCGTTGGCACTTCGTGCATTGGCGAATGTAAAACCAAACCTTTCCATCTCCTTCTCTGATATCACTTTCTCAAATCCTGCCCCTTCAGTCGGCGAGACAATAACCATCACAGCGAATATCAGAAACACAGGCCCATCACAAGCTGATAACGTATTAGTACAATTTTATGATGGAAATCCATTGGTAGGTGGAGTTCTAATTGGTGAAACAATAGTTCCATCAATCCTTGCATACGGCAGTTCTCAGGCAATCATAAACTGGACAATCCCAACAGCGTCTTCACGTATAATATTCGTGAAAACAGACCCTTCAAATTCAATTGATGAACTCAATGAAACAGACAATATAGCTTTCAAGAACTTCACGTCAGCAACACTCCCTGACTTAAGCATAACTTCTGATGACATAACATTTACACCTCAAGTACCTATAACCGGACAATCTGTAACAATTACAGCCACGGTAAGAAATATTGGAGAGACCGGGGCAGGCAATGTGACAATAGATTTTTATGATGGAGACCCTTCAGCAGGGGGCATACTCATTGGCAATGCCTTAGTTCAGTCAATAGGTGCGGGTAGTTTTGCAGGAGTTCAATTAACAACAGAATTTATAACAGGAAGTCACAATATCTATGTAGTTTTGGACAGGGATAACTCAATAGCAGAGAGCAATGAGGCAAATAACACAGCAACAAAGGTTCTCCATGTTGGAGGAGGATTTACAGAGCTTTCAATAAACCGCAATGATATAACTTTTAACCCTGCATATCCGGTTGAAGGAGACCCGGTACTCATCAATGCTGCAGTCCATAATGAAGGGAATGGAGAGGTTAATGATGTCTTGGTCAGGTTTTACCTTGGAGACCCTGATTCCGGAGGAATTCAGATAGGTTCAGATATAACCATACCTTCAATATCAGCAAGGAATGTTGAAATTGTAAACACAACATGGGACAGTACAGGACATGCTGGAAACAATAATATTTATGTAAAGGTTGATCCCCTGAATATCATCCCTGAGGTAAATGAACTCAATAACAAGGCATTAAAGACCCTAAAGGTATCAGCAGTCACAGGGGCTGACCTGACAGTATCATCAGCAGATATAAACTATACACCATTAACCCCGACTAAAGGAGAGATAGTTACCATCACAGCAAATATCAGAAACACAGGGACTTCAGATGCAGGCAATATCTTTGTAGAATTCAGTCTCGGCAACCCGGATATGGGAGGGACATTAATCATAGGCAGTCAAACAATACCCCTTATTGCAGCAGGCAGTTCTGCCCTTGCCCAGATACTATGGGATACAACCGGATATGCAGGCACCTATGAAATCTATGTCAATGCAGACCCTTTTAATGCAATTGCAGAACTCAGCGAAACAAATAACACAGCTCATATGCCAATCACAATAACAGCACCACAGGGCCCGGATTTAACAATCAAATCAATAGATAGTGCAAATCTTATCACAGATACACAGAGCCTTGCTGTTACAGGGACAATACTGATAACTGTAGAAAACAAAGGAAACCAGGTTACAAACTCATCATTTGAGATAACAGCCTTTGAAGACAGGAACAATAATAAACAATTTGATACAGTCACTGATAATATTCTTGGAAATGTTACCTACACAAACAATTTAGGCACAGGTGAGTCAAATGCTATAGACGTCCCTGTTTCAGGCAATGTCCTCTTCAGAGACAATCTTATTTATGTAATGGCAGACAGTAATAATTCTATAGAAGAGCTTGATGAGACAAACAATACGAAAAATACAGGCGAGCAGTGTGGATATCAACCACCTGTAGGGACATTCAATCCTGTAGAGAAATGGGTATGGACAGGGAGCAGTGTCTTACCAGAGTACAACCAGGTAATGCAGACACCTGCGGTAGCAAACCTCACCGATGATAATAACGATGGGTTCATTGATGAGAAAGATATTCCGGATATCATCTTCGGCACATTCATTCCTGGATGGAATTATTGTACAGGTGTATTAAGGGCAGTCAGTGGCGACAGCGGCAGGGAAATATTCACCGTAACCAATCCTGCGTATATGGTATCAACATGCAGTGGATTCGCAGTTGGCGATATAGACAATGACGGAAAGGTAGAAATCGTTGCCCGTAAAAGTGGTCTTGAGCTTGACAACGGGATAATCGTCTTTGAGCATGACGGCAGATTTAAATGGAGATTTGATGATGTTTATGTCGGGATAGGAGGACCATCCATTGCAGATTTAGACAATGATGGCATACCTAAGGTCATCGTAGGCACTACGGTACTCAACAATGATGGTACTCTTAAATGGCAGGGTTTGAGAGGGACAGAGGGCAATACCGGTGTGGGGCCATTGTCTCTTATAGCAGATATTGACTTAGACGGTCGTCCTGAGGTAGTAGCAGGAAATACAACCTATAGATACGATGGAACAGAGTACTGGTGGAATACCCTCGTCCGGGATGGATACAATGCTGTAGCAAACTTTGATGACGATCCCTATCCTGAGATAGTCCTTGTTACCTTTGGAGCAGTATATCTTCTTGAACATACAGGAGAGATAAAATGGGGCCCGGTAATGATCCCGGATGATGGACGAGGAGGTGCCCCAACTGTTGCTGACTTTGATGGAGATGGTCAGCCAGAGATAGGGGTAGCAGGATTAAGCAGATATGTTGTTCTTGATACAGACGGGAGCATCCTGTGGCAGAGTATTATTCAGGACGGTAGTTCTCATGTTACTGGCTCCTCTGTCTTTGACTTTGACGGAGATGGTGAAGCAGAGGTTGTCTATAACGATGAGTACTATCTGAGAATTTATAAGGGTAAGAATGGTCAGGTGCTTTTCTCTACACCAAATACCTCAGGCACGCTCACAGAATATCCATTGATTGTTGATGTAGACAATGACAATCGGGCAGAGATTGTCGTAGGGGCAAATAACTGGTATACAGGGGGCGGTATCTACGGCATACGTGTCTTTGAAGACGCAAACGACAACTGGGTAAATACCCGAAAGATATGGAATCAGCATACATACCACATAACCAATGTCAATGATGACGGCACTATACCAAGGTATGAACAGAACAACTGGGAGGTATATAACAACTACAGGTGCAACTCCCTTTTGCCTGAAGATATCCTTGGAACCTCTGATATAACAGCATCCTATATAACCATTGACCAGACGAACTATCCAACTTCAGTATACATCTCGGCAAGGATTGGTAACGGCGGCGCTGTAAGCCAGATTACCGGAGTAGATGTTGCCTTCTATGACGGCAATCCATCACAGGGCGGAGTACTTATTGGCACAACAAATACAACAAAGACTCTCCATGCAGGTGATTACGAGGATGTCTTTATCACATGGAATAACCCTGCTTCTGGTAATCATACTATCTTTGTCGTTGCCGATAAAGACAACAAATTCAATGAATGCAGAGAAGGTAACAATACGGCATCAGCAGAGATCGAGATTGGAATCATTACCCCTCCTGTTTATCTCCCTGACCTTTCAGTCTCTCAAGGAGATATAACGATTATCCCACCTGATATGATAGAAGGGCAGGATGCAAATATTGGAGCTGTTATTCACAACAACGGGAATACCGATGCCTATACTATTGAAGTAAAATTCTATGATGGTGATCCTGAGACAGGCACTTTAATAGGTACTGCTACCATTCCTTTCATACAATCAGGTGGAACATCATACATACAGATGCCATGGAATACATTCGGACAGTCCGGCAGAAATTATATTCACGTAATAATTGACCCACAGAACCTCATTGCTGAATCCAATGAAAACAACAATTCCACACTGAAGCCGGTGGATGTTACACCTCCTGCAAAGCCGGACCTGACGGTGACTTCAACAGATATAGTATTTTCCAATCAGAATCCAAAGGAAGGAGACCTGCTTACAATCACAACAACCATACACAACCTCGGCACTGATGCAGGCAGTATAGAGGTTAATCTCTACGATGGAATACCGGGGAATGGAGGGACACTACTCAATACATACACCATATACCCTATAATTCCTTTTGGAGGGCAGGCGCAGGTTACATTCGACATAGATACGGTAGGTTTTTCAGGAAACCACAACTTCCATTTCATTATAGACCCGGACAATACGATAGAGGAACAGAGGGAAGACAACAACAGTGCATCAGCAAATCTCCTCATCGGCACTATCGGTCTGAATCTTACAGAAACAACTGATAAGACCCTGTATCAAGAAAACGAGGATGTTCAGATAACAGTCAATACAGGTGACCTTCAGAATGAATTAAGGAATCTCCTGGTGGATGTAAGGATATTTGATTCAGGAGGATTCCTTGTAGCATCTCTTCCCGCCTTACCACTTACTCTCAATCCCCTTGAAACGAGGACATTGAATTTCCTCTGGAATACAGGAAACACCCTGATTGGTAATTATGTAGTAAAGGCAACCGTGTTCAACATAGAATCGGATCCACTTGCAAGACAATCTGTTCCAATCAATATCACATCATCTCTGGGCATCTCAACAAATCTTTTTATGGACAGGATTTTATACTATCCAAATGAGCCTGTAAGGATTACATCAGCTGTCTCAAACAATAGCCTGAATAAGATATACGAAAACCTTACTGCTACAGTTTCTATTAAAGACACTTCGGGCCAGATACTCTTTACAGGGGATACCACAATCAACATTCTCACTCCTTCATCATACTATTCATTCAGCTCCTACTGGAATACATCAACAAAACCTCAGGGAGAGTATCCTGTGACTCTTGAGGTAAAAGATGCATCAGGCAATATTCTCTCTTTTGGTACAAAGAGTATCACAATAACCAGTGATATAAAGCCTTCTAAACTTCTCAAGGGACAGATTTCGGTTGATAAACAGAGTCTGTTACAAGGCGAGCCTGTAGCGATAACGTGCAGTGTGACCAATATTGGAAATATGAATCTTTCAGACATAAGTTTATCCATCCTGACAGTCCATGTTGTTGAATTGACCATCTATGACACCCTGACTGATCAGACCAGCCTTCAAATGGGTGAGACATACACCAATACCCAACAGCTTGATACACAGAATTACAGCGCAAAGGACTATCTTGTTATCTTGAGGGCAAACATATCAGGAGTGGAAGAGACACTTGCAAGCACGTATTTCAGGGTTGAGGGTGCACCATCAGCACCATCGCTCTACTTACCAAGACAGGGAGAGGATGTCGAGACCCTGACTCCTGTATTAATCATTAATAATGCCTCTGACCCCAATGATGACAATCTGACATATGAGTTTGAACTCTATACTGACAGCAATCTCTCAAACCTCGTAGCCTCATCAGGAATGATCCCTGAAGGCAATAACGTAACCTCATGGCAGGTACCATCAGAACTGAATGAAAACGCAACCTATTACTGGAGGGCAAGGGCATTTGACGGACGTTTATATGGAGAATGGATGCTCCCAGCCTCATTCAGAGTGAATCTCGTGAATGAACCTCCAACTGCACCAACGCTTTCGAGTCCTGCGGATAATTCTGAGGTCAGCACATTAACTCCGATACTGACTGTAAATAATGCCTCTGACCCTGACAGCAGCAATCTAACTTACAATTTTGAACTTGCACTGGATGCTGACTTTACCCAGATTGTAGCCTCTGAAATAGGCATATTCGAAGGTATAGGTACAACCTCGTGGGAGGTACCTATAAGCCTTAATGAAAACACATATTACTATTGGAGGGCACAAGCTGATGACTGGCTTATTGAAGGGCCGTGGATGACTCCGGCAAGGTTCTTTGTCAATACTGCAAATGATGCACCTTCAGCACCTTCAATCCTTTCACCTTCAAATGGTTCTGAAATCATGACCCTTTCTTTTGATATTGTAGTATCAAACAGTACAGACCCCGAAAATAATCAGCTTACCTATGTATTTGAGATAGACACTGTAATGACTTTTGACTCACCAAATATCATAAGGTCAGGCAACATACCTGAAGGTCAGGGAATAACTTCATGGCATGTAGAAGGACTTAATGACAACACATATTACTATGTGCGTACAAAGGCAAGCGATGGGCTTGCTGAAAGCCCGTGGTCAGAGGTTATAGGTTTCTTTGTTAATACCAGCAATGACGCACCTACAATTCCTGTTCTTGCAAATCCATCAGATGGAGCAGGAGTGAATGTATTTAACCCGACACCCTCAGTCCATAACTCATCAGATATAGACAGAGATGTTTTAACATACGAGTTTGAAGTCTATGAAGATGTTGGAATGTTGAATCTCGTATCAAACGTAACAGGTGTTATAGAGACCCCGCAGATTACATCATGGACAGTTCCTGTAAACCTTATAGAAAACAAGACCTATTACTGGAGGGTAAGGGCTTATGATGGAGAACTCTATAGTGGATGGATGCCTTTTGCGTCATTCATGATAAATACTGCCAATGACGCCCCATCTGCTCCATTACTCCATTCGCCTGCTGAAGGAAGCAGCCTCGATACACTCTATCCCACTCTTTCAGTCTATAATGCTCAAGACCCTGACAGCGATACCTTGACCTATGACTTTGAGGTTTGTTCTGATGATCAAATCATACAATCAATAACAGGAATCCCTGAGAATATTTCAGGTCTTACATCAATAACATTGACTACAGCCCTATCTGATAACACAATTTATCAGTGGAGGGCAAGGGCTTATGATGGAGACCGTTACAGTGCATGGATGAATATGGCAAAATTCTCGATACATCTCCCTTCAGGGAATATCACTGCTACAATTGATTTTGATCCTGATACACTGAATAAGAAGTGCAGTGGTAAATGGGTTACTGTTTATATTGAACTGCCTTCAGGATATAATGTAGCTGATATCGTAATATCATCCATTCGTCTTGGAGGGACAATCCCTGTTGAACCATGGCCTTACTCAATTGGAGACCATGACAGAGATGGTATCCCGGACCTGATGGTAAAATTCAAAAGGAGTGATGTTATAAATCTTCTGCCATGTGGAGACAATGTATCTGTTATTGTAACAGGCACGGTGGGTACTATCACATTTGAAGGTGTTGATTGGATAAGGGTAATTCCGTAAATCTGAAACCTTTACCTTGTTTATTCATCCTTCCTTTTTATAGGCTCAGGTAGGATAGCCATTTTTGATTCTGCTTCCTTGATAATGACATCAATCTCTTCGCCATCCAGAGTCTCTTTTTCAAGAAGTGCATGTGCAAGTGCATCAAGGAGGTTATAGTTTACCAAGAGGAGATTTTTCGCTGTATTGTATGCCTCAATGACTATCCTCTTTACCTCCTCGTCAATATCAATTGCTGTCTTTTCACTATAGTCCTTATGCTTTGCTATCTCTCTTCCGAGGAAGATCTGTTCATCTTTTTTCCCGAAGGTAAGCGGACCGAGCTTCTCAGACATGCCCCACTCTGTAACCATCTTCCTCGCAAGCTCTGTTGCATGTTCGAGATCATTGCCTGCACCTGTGGTCGTGTGTTTCAATGCTATTTCCTCTGCAGCCCTGCCTCCGAGGAGAACTCCCAGGGCCTTCATGAGATAGTCCTTAGAATACGTGTATCTGTCATCTATCGGCAACTGTTGTGTAACTCCAAGGGCCCTTCCCCTCGGAATTATGCTCACTTTATGCAGTGGGTCAGTGCCTGGTGTCAGCTTAGCAACAAGTGCATGACCTGCCTCATGATAGGCAGTATTCTTCTTCTCTGTCTCACTTATAATCATGCTCTTTCTTTCTACGCCCATCAGCACCTTGTCCTTTGCTGCCTCAAAATCAGACCTCTCTACCTTACTCTTTGATTTCCTCGCTGCAAGCAAGGCAGCCTCATTCACAAGGTTTGCAAGGTCGGCACCGGAAAAACCAGGTGTTCCCCTGGCTATCTGCTCAAGGCTTACCTTTTCATCAACAGGGATGTTCCTCGTATGAACCTTAAGTATCTCAAGTCTTCCCTTGACATCAGGTTGTGGTACGACCACCTGCCTGTCAAACCTCCCTGGTCTGAGAAGTGCAGGATCAAGGACATCAGGTCTATTTGTTGCTGCAAGAATAATAACTCCCTGATTACTTTCAAACCCATCCATCTCTACGAGGAGCTGATTCAAGGTCTGCTCACGTTCATCATGGCCTCCACCAATGCCCGCTCCCCTGTGGCGACCAACAGCATCTATCTCATCAATAAAAATAATGCACGGTGCACTCTTCTTCGCCTGCTCAAAAAGGTCTCTGACCCTCGAAGCACCAACTCCAACAAACATCTCTACAAAGTCAGAACCTGATATTGAGAAGAATGGCACGCCGGCCTCTCCTGCAATAGCCCTCGCAAGAAGGGTTTTCCCTGTCCCTGGCGCACCGACTAACAGTACACCCTTGGGAATCTTGCCACCAAGCTTCTGAAACTTCTGCGGATCCTTGAGAAAGTCAATAACCTCCTGAACCTCTCCTTTTGCCTCTTCTATGCCAGCAACATCAGCAAAGGTTACCTTCACTGACTTTTCAGAAACCAGTTTTGCCTTTGCCTTCCCAAAGGATAATGCCCTGTTCCCTCCTGTCTGCATCTGGCGCATAAAGAATATCCAGACAACAACAAGGAAGATGATAGGTCCCCATGAGAAAAAGATGTTCCAGTACCATGGATTCTGCTCTGCAGGCTTTGCGGTAATCTTTACATTTTTCGACCTCAAAATCTTTACAAGGTCGGGATATTCTGTAGTATAGGTACTGAACCTCTTGCCATCTTTTAAACGGCCAGTTATATTGCTATCCTTTATAACAACTTCGTCAACTTCACCAGCCTCGATCCTGGTCATAAAGTCAGAAAATATTATCTCTTCTTCCGTCTTCCTTGGTGTACTGAGAAGATTGAAAAGAAGGATGACCATAACACCGATCAAGAGCCAGACAAAGACGCTTCTATAAACGTTCAAATTATTTCCTCCGATACTTTATTCTACCATATACCAAATCAGTAACTGAATACCTCATCCCCTATGAGCTTCTTCTGAATATCTATCAGGTTATGTATTCCACTTTCTGCGAGTTTGATAAGACTGTCTAAAGTTGTCTTTGAAAAGGGTGTTCCCTCGGCAGTTCCCTGTATCTCCACAAGTCTTCCTTTCCCTGTCATTACGATATTCATATCTACTTCTGCCATGGAATCTTCCAGATAACATAAGTCAAGCCTCGGCTCTCCATTCACGATTCCGACACTGATCGCAGCAAGAAAATCCTTGATAGGTGTTTTATCTATAAGCCCGTTTCTCAATCCGTATCGCAAAGCATCTGACAGGCATATGAACGCACCTGTTATTGCTGATGTCCTTGTCCCCCCATCTGCCTGAATAACATCACAGTCTATCCAGATCGTCCTTTCGCCGAGCACTGTGAGATCAACAACAGATCTGAGTGCTCTGCCTATAAGCCTTTGTATTTCCTGGGTCCTGCCGCTCACCCTTCCAATGCTGGATTCCCTTGTAATCCTTGTTTGAGTTGCTCTTGGAAGCATCGAATACTCTGCTGTTATCCAGCCCTTTTTCTGATCCTTCAGAAATGGCGGGACTTTGTCCTCGATTGTTGCATTGCATATTACCCGTGTGTTTCCCATTTCGATTAATACAGAACCCTCAGCCGTTCCTATAAAATTCCTGTGAATTTTCACTTGACGTATTTCGTTGTTTTTCCTTCCATCAGGTCTCATCTGTCCTCCATTGATAATTGCTAATTTCCAACTTCTACTTTCTCTATGTGCTCTATCTTCTGTCCAAGGAATTTCTCCCCGATCCTTCTGAATTTTTCTGGTGAATCAGTCACATAAAATTCCCGTAATGGTTTGCCTCTCTTTGCTCCTTTCAAACCGGTAATCTCAAGGGTTGTCTTTATCTCCTGTGCTACTTCAACAGCAGAGTCTATAAGTCTCACACCTTTACCCATCAACCTTGTTATAACTTTTTTCAGCAAAGGATAATGTGTACATCCAAGGACAAGGGTATCAATGCCCTTATCTTTTATATCATTGAGATACCTTTCGGCAATCATGGTAGCAATATCTCCCTCTGTCCACCCTTCCTCTGCAAGGGGGACAAATAAAGGACAGGGCAGACCAAATACCTTAATATCTTTGTCATGGGCTCTGATCGACTTCGTGTAAGAATCACTTCTTATTGTCGCCTCTGTCCCTATAATGCCGACTCTATTATTTCGTGTAGCCCTTACAGCAGCCTTCGCTCCAGGCTCAATTACTCCGATAACAGGAACCTGGATACTTTTTTTTATAGCATCGAGACTCACAGAGGATGCAGTGTTGCAGGCAACAACAAGGACTTTAATGTCTTTTGAAAAAAGGAATCTCGTATTTTCAAATGAATATCTGGTGACCGTTTCTGGTGACCTTATCCCATAGGGAACTCTCGCGGTATCACCTAAATAGATTGTTCCTTCATCAGGCAATTGTCTTACTATTTCCCTCAATACGGTGAGTCCACCTACTCCAGAGTCAAAAACACCAATCGGCCTGTCTTTCTTATTCATATTCTTCATTAAATACACCTAATCTATGTCATTCTGGCTTGTCCAGAATCCTTCATATTTTCAGAAAGATTCCCGACAAGCGGGAATGACGTTTAATGATGGGATAAGAATTCAACTTTAATTCACCTTTATATCGATTTTATCTTTCTGATTCATATTCACCTGATACCATATCTTTTAAAGGATACGAAAGATAGAGATGGCCTCCAAGCGTATCTACTTCTCTACCTTCAATGAGGACCTTCACATCCTGTACATCCTGTATATTTGAAATAAGGCTTTCATACAGACCTTTGAGGAGTAAAAATTCTATAAGGGCATCACCGTGAAAATTCCTCCTGAACTCGTCTGATAAATCAATATAGAATATCCTGTCTCCATCCTTGTATATGCTGAGAAGCCTTACGTTCTGTGGTATGTTTGATTGCACTCCACCAGCAGGTCCCTTAAGGAATTCCTCAACAAGAGTTTCTGCAATTGCTATCTCCTTAGTCCTCCGAGGAAGTCTTCGCTCCTCTATCTGCAGTCGACTATCGACTGGATAATAAATCCGTAATGTAAAAAGGTCTTCTGGTTTTGTTATTGGCTGAACTATCTCTTCTACGGCTTGTCTCTTTTTAGAAAAGTTTTTTGAAAAATAAAGATATCCACCTATGGCACTGCCGAGCAGAAGGCATACCAGCAGGATTATGACAGACAGCTTTTTGATATTTACTTGTCTATTGTCCATATGCTGCAAATCCATTTATTATTGCATTGATTAATCTTGTCCTGAATCGCTGGTCATAAACTGCAAAATTGGGAGAGGGGAATTCGATGAAAACAGAAGGTGCACCTGCAGAATGAAGCATGGGGAGGGGCATCCCCCGGTAAATGACATCAATCTTAAACTCTTCTTTTATGGCTTTCCCTATGCTGTCTGAAAGTGCCTTGCTTTTTTTGATATATTTTTTCTGTCTTGCTGAAAGACTGTAAACGTCAACAACCTCATCAGTGCTGGAATCCTTGATCACGGGAATATAAAAGACAAAATCCTTGGTCATTGAACAGTGAAGACTGATAAAAACATCAGGTTTTTTCCCGTTCACAAAATTGATTCTATCAATAAGTGACAGGTACTGGTCAGCCTTACGTGTAAGAAAGACCTTGTTGCCTTTTTTTGAAAGGGTTGTATCTAATTCTTTAGCCAGATTCAGGGTGATATCTTTTTCCCGTGCATTCCCACCGATGATACCAAAGTCATACCCTCCATGACCTGCGTCAATGACAAATACCCTGGAGAGAACAGATGTGGCCTGTTTCTCTCCCTTCTGGATATCAAACACAAGTCTGGGAGGGGAAGAGAGCCTGAGAACTTTTATCTCGCCCTGTTCTTTCAGATTTATTACCAATATTCTATCTTCTGGCATTGCATCAAAAGGTATATCCTGCTGGGTTGTCAGATTGAACGGGCCTGGAAATTCTATCTTTATCTTTGATGGT
>VGWY01000050.1 GCA_016873575.1 Nitrospira sp.
CCTCGGTCTTACTGAAAAATAAATATAGCAAAGTTTGAAACAAATAACAATAAAAGTAAGCTTTGTGAGGAACGCATCTATGTTAAAATTACACTATGAAGATAGCAATAACCGGAAAGGGTGGAGTTGGTAAGACTACCCTTGCCTCGTTCTTAAGCCATCTCTTTGCAGCAGAAGGGAGAAGGGTCATTGCAGTAGATGCAGACCCTGATGCAAACCTTGCCTCTGCCCTCGGCATACCGAAAACCGAAGCCGAAAAGATTAGACCAATAGCAGAGATGGATAAATTAATTGAGGAGAGGACAGGGGCGAAGGTAGGAAGTATGGGAGGGATGTTCAAGCTGAATCCAAAGGTTGATGACCTGCCAGAGGGTATTGGTTATCGGATGAATGGGATTACCCTCCTTATAATGGGAAAATCAAAGGCTGCTGCATCCGGTTGTTATTGCCCGGAAAATGTCTTCCTAAGAAGACTCCTGCGGCATCTTGTTGTTGAACGCAGTGAAGTAGTTATTGTTGACATGGAGGCAGGCATTGAACATCTGACGAGGGGAACCGCAGAGTCTGTGGATGCATTTATCGTCGTTGTTGAGCCAGGTCAGAGAAGTATACAGACAGCTAAAACAGTAAGTGAAATGGCAACAGAACTTGGTGTCAGGAAGGTATTTGTTGTTGCAAATAAGGTGAGAAACACTGATGATTTGGATTTCATACAAGATAACATTATTAATATGGAACTTGTAGGTTCGATTAAATTTAACGATGACATAATGTCTGCAGATATGAAAGGTTCCTCGCCATATAATTGTTCTCCCGGTGCAGTCAGTGAAGTGAGAGATATAAAGGAAAAGATTGAGGATTTACTCGGATAAAAAGAGTCTCAGAAGAAAAATCCTTAAGAGCAGAGATTCCATCTCTCTTACTGAAAGGGAGAAAAAGGATGTGCTGATCAAGCACACACTCTTCAGTATGCCAGAGTTCAAGAATGCAGATACCATACTTTTTTATGCATCATTCAGGACAGAGGTTGAGACTATCAGCATGATAGATGAATCCCTCAAGATGGGTAAGCAGGTTGCGGTTCCAAAGGTAGATAAAGAAAGGCATAAGCTAAGGTTGTATGAGATAAAAAATATCGGTGAATTATCCTCTGGGTATATGGGAATTCCGGAACCGTCTTTGTCTGCTGTAAGACTTATGAACCTTGATGATATTGATGTTGTTATTGTACCAGGTGCAGGGTTTGATTATTCAGGTAACAGGCTTGGATATGGGGCAGGTTATTATGATATCCTGCTGTCAGAAAACAAGAAGAAGATACCGGTTATTGCCCTTGCTTATGAAGAACAGCTTGTTGATTCAATACCTTCAGAGATACATGATGTGAGGATGGGAATGATTATTACTGATAAGAGGGTGATAAAGACCTAATCAAAATTATTTATAAACGATGTTTAACCAGACAGGACATAATATTTTAACTCATTCTCGCCACGAATGCTTTCGGGGCTCCGAGGGCTTTTGCCTCTTGATTTTTACTTCGGGGACAGTCCCGATTCTACGACTCCACTTCGTTTTGTCCGTAAATCTGGGACTGTCCCCTCATTGTTATCGGCAAAAGAATCCGTTCAAATACTATGTCCTGTCTGTTATTGGTTCAATATATAGTGTTGACTAAAAATATTCGGCTATCCCACAGATTCAGGATTTAATAAATATGCCTTCAAATGAAAAAAACGAATTTTTAAACATTGCTATTAATGCTGCGAGGCTTGCAGGGAAAACAATCCTTGATAACCTTGGAAGGATTGCTAAGAAGGATGTTGGCCTCAAGGCTGCATCAGATTTTGTAACACGTGTTGATATGGAATCAGAACAGATTATCATCAATACAATAAAAGAATACTTTCCCCATCATAGCTTTCTTGCCGAGGAATCTCTGAAAGAAGCTGAAACAGATAGATACCGCTGGATTATAGACCCACTTGATGGAACTACAAATTATATCCATGGGTATCCTGTTTTTTCTGTATCAATAGCTCTCGAATACAATAAGGATATAATTATAGGAGTTATTTTCGATCCATTAAGAGATGAACTCTTTACTGCAGAAAAAGGAAGGGGCGCATTTTTGAATGGAAACTCTATAAGGATATCCTCAGTAAGTGATTTCAAGGATTGTCTGATTGCAACGGGTTTCCCATTCCGTAAAAAAGGGTTTATTGATTTATACCTTAAGCTTTTTAAAAATATCTTTAACAAGGTAAGTGACCTGAGGCGGACAGGTTCTGCTGCACTTGATCTTGCATATCTTGCATGTGGAAGATGCGATGGTTTTTTTGAGATAGGACTTAGCCCATGGGATATTGCTGCAGGGGCTATCATGATACAAGAGGCAGGTGGAATTGTTACAGATTTTGGTGGAGGGCCTGATTATTTATTAACAGGGAATATAGTGGCAGGAAAACCTGCTATACACGATAAGCTGTTGGAAGAAATAAAAAATGTGTTTTAAGTTTTTTTGTATTAAGTGTTTTTGACATAGAATTATTGCAAATGCTACAATGAGCCAATATCTCAAAAGGTTTTGGCCTTGAATCTATGGATTTAAAAAAGATAGAAAAAGGTGTCAGGCTCATTCTTGAGGGTATCGGCGAAGACCCGGAGCGGGCAGGGCTGAGAGAGACACCTGAGCGGTTTGCCGGAATGTGTTGTGAGATATTTGCTGGCCTTACAACTCCCACCGAAGAGATACTTAAACATATAGAAGGTGAGAGTCATGATGAACTCGTACTGTTAAAAGACATTCCATTTTATTCTATGTGTGAGCATCATCTGCTCCCGTTTATCGGAAAGGCTCATGTTGCTTATATCCCCTCAGGAGGGAAAATTGTTGGCCTAAGTGAGCTCGCAAGGGCTGTAGAGGTTTTTGCAAAACGGCTACAGGTACAGGAGCGTTTAACAACGCAGCTCGCTGATTTAATCATGGAGAGACTGAAACCGAAAGGTGCTATGGTTATTATTGATGCAGAACATCTCTGCATGAGCATGAGAGGCATAAAGAAGCCAGGTTCAAGAACTGTCACATCAGCAGTCAGGGGCATATTCAGAACGAAACAGTCCACAAGGGACGAGCTACTCGAGCTTATTAAAAAGAGGGAATGATATAGGGTGGACGGCAGTTAACGAATAGTAATGAGCAGTTAGTTATAAGCTTACTGCTAACAGCTAAAATCTAAACTACTCAGAATAAGGAGGATAAGAAAATGGCAGCAACACTTATTAAGGGTTCTGAGATATCTAAACAGATCAAAGAGGAGATCAAACAAGAAATAGCTAAATTAAAGGAAAAGCATAATATCATCCCTGGACTGGCTACAATCCTGATTGGCGATGACGAAGCATCAAAAGTCTATGTTGGGCAAAAAGAAAAGACATGTAAAGAACTGGGTATTTATTCTGAGAGGATTGACCTACCAGGTAATACAGTTGAGAAAGACTTGTTATCCCTTATTGAAAGACTCAATAAAGATCCTAAGATTCACGGCATACTCGTGCAGTTGCCACTGCCAAGACATATTGATGAAAAGAAAGTCCTCTATGCTATTGACCCTGATAAAGATGTCGATGCCTTCCATCCAGTGAATGTCGGCAAACTTATGCTTGGATATCCTGTTTTTCTGCCCTGTACACCCCATGGTATCCAGGAGCTCTTAATCAGGTCTGGTATAGAGACAGATGGAACTGAGGTAGTTGTTGTGGGAAGAAGCAATATAGTAGGTAAGCCCATTGCTAACATGTTATTTCAGAAAAAGAAAGGGGCAAATGCTACTGTTACGATTTGCCATACCGGGACAAAAGATATTGCTTCCCACACAAGGAGAGCGGATATATTAATTGTAGCTGCTGGAAAACCAAAGGCTGTTACTGCTGACATGGTGAAAGAAGGGGTTGTGGTCATTGATGTTGGTGTAAACAGGCTTGAAACAGGATTAGTAGGTGATGTGGATTTTGAAGCTGTCAAAGAAAAGGCTAAGGCAATAACACCTGTGCCAGGTGGTGTAGGACCAATGACAATAGTAATGCTCATGTCTAATACAGTTCAATCTGCGAAGATGCATGGAGGGATAAAATAGAGGTATGATAAATATGTTATAATTAATTTTTAATCAAAGAATTCCTCGATGCTCTGCATCGGGGTTAATATTATCCCTACTCTATCATTCCCGCTTGCCCCGTTAGAAAGCTCATTTCTAACGGGGCAAGCGGGGAATCCTTTTGGAGTAATGCATTATACACAACAACACCGTAAAGCAAAGAAAGATTCTGGATAAGCCAGAATGACATATTTGATACCCCGCAGCTCTGCTGCGGGGTTTAATTATAAATAATATATTAATTATGAAATTATAATGAATAAATTATAATATGTCGTCATCGGTTCTTCAATTCGAGCCTGAACTATCACAACCTCTGATACAAGAAGTAATGAGCAGATCAGGTCAAAACCTGCTCGCCTGTTACCAGTGCCGGCGCTGTGCAGCGGGTTGTCCTGTAGGGGACGAGACAGGAGTGACTCCCGATCGTTTGATCAGGATGATCATATTAGGTGAAAGGGAGGAAGCCCTGAATAATCTTCTTGTTTGGAAGTGTGTAGCCTGTTACACCTGCGGTACACGTTGCCCGAACAACATACAGACTGCAAGAATCAATGAAACACTGAAGCAGATATCCAAGGAAGCTCATATCGAACCACTTTTACCAAAAGTTTCTGCATTTCATGATGTATTTTTAAGATTGACTTCTCACTTTGGCCGTGTCAACGAGCTTGTGTTTATCGGTTTGTATGAAATGCGGAACGCAAAAAGAGAGTTAAAGCATGGCGGGGGATGGAAGGCTGTTGCTGATGAAATGAAAAATCATGCAAAACTGGGAATCTCGATGATGAAGAAGAAACGGATGCATTTCCAATTAAATAGGGTTAAGAGACTCTCTGAAATTAAACGACTGTTTAAGAAGGCCAAGGATGAGGCAGGGGGCTGATATTTGCAAATAGCGTATTATCCGGGATGTTCACTCCATGCTTCTTCAGAGCTTTATGATATCCAGTGCAAGAAAGTATTCAGGCAACTGGGGATAGAGTTGAAAGAGATTGAGGACTGGAACTGTTGTGGTGCAACATCAGCAAGCAAAACTGATGACTTTCTATCTGTCGCACTTCCTGCCCGTAATCTGGGTATCGCAGATGCGAGCGGTCTTTCAGAGATGCTTATTCCCTGTTCATCCTGTTACAACCGCACATTGGTCACTCAAAAAATACTGTATGAAGATCCTGAACTAAAGAATAAAATAAACATAGAACTCTCCAAAAAGGTTGAGGGGAAGATAAGGATATCAAGTATCCTCGATATTCTTGTGTCCAAAGCAGATTCAGGCGAGATCGCAGAAAAGTTAATAAAAAAATTGGAAGGTCTCAAGCCTGCATGCTATTATGGTTGTTTGTTGACGAGATTTCCCGGTGATATAAAAATCTCTGATAACATTGAAAATCCCCAAGGCATGGAGACCGTTTGCAAGGCTCTTGGAGCAGAGCCTATTGACTGGAGTTACAAAACAGACTGCTGCGGAGCTTCAGCGGCAGTAAATGACACTGATACATCTTTGTTTCTCATGTCCAAAATAATAAAGGATGCTCTCGAAAGGGAGGCTAACTGTTTTGTTACTACCTGTCCGATGTGCCAGATTAACATGGACGCATATCAGGATCAGGTCTGTGAATGTTATGGAATCCAGAAGAAGTTACCTGTTTTTTTTATTACTGAGCTTCTGGGCATCGCCATGGGCTTTACCCCCCAGGGAATGCAGTTAGACAGGCATTTTGTAGATTCTCTTGGACTCTTAAAGGAGTTGAAGCTGATATGAATGAAAAGATTTCTTCTATAAAGAAAGGCTCTGTCCTGGTCGTTGGTGGCGGTATCGGGGGAATGCAGGCGGCACTTGACCTTGCCGACAGCGAATTTAAGGTTCACATGGTTCAAAAGGACCCATCCATTGGCGGGACGATGGTCATGCTTGATAAGACCTTCCCTACAGGCGACTGCTCTATGTGCATGATATCACCTAAAATGGTTGAAGTTGGCCGACACCTGAACATTGATATCCATTTATTGGCAGAGGTAGTATCAGTTGAGGGTGAGCCTGGAGATTTTAAGGTTAAAATCAAAATTGCCCCAAGGTATGTAGCCCCTGATAAATGTACCGGTTGTGGAGATTGCGAGACAAAATGCCCGAAGAAAGTATCAAGTGAGTTCGAGCAAGGCCTCTCGGTGCGCAAAGCTATTTATTCATTGTTTCCGCAGGCTGTACCGAATACCAGGGTTATCGATAAAGACAATTGCCTCTATTTCAAGAAAGGCCGTTGCCGCCTTTGCGAAAAGGCTTGCAAAGCTGGAGCTATCAACTATAAAGACAAGGGCAAAGAGATCGAGCTGCATGTGGGAGCGATCATTCTCTGTCCGGGGCTGGACCGCTATGACGCGAAGGTGAGGGGGGAGTTCGGACTCGGCAGGTGGAAAAATGTTGTAACCGCGATCCAGTTCGAACGTATTCTCTCTGCGTCAGGTCCATATAAGGGCGAAATTAAAAGGCCCATTGACGGGAGGCATCCAAAAAGAGTTGCATGGATTCAGTGTGTGGGATCCAGGGACTCTCATAATGCAAATCCATGGTGTTCTTCTGTCTGCTGCATGTACGCAACAAAGCAGGCGATCATCGCAAGAGAGCACGATTCAGAAATAGAGCCGACAATCTTCTTTATGGAAATGCGTTCCTTTGGAAAAGACTTCGATAAATATGTTGAACGAGCTAAAACTGAATATGGCGTCCGGTATAAGCGTGCTATGATATCTGCAGTTCGCGAAGAGCCGGGCACAGGCGATTTGCTTCTCCGTTATGCTGCAGAAGATGGGAAGCTCATTGACGAAATTTTTGACTTGGTGGTTCTTTCTGTCGGTCTTGAGCCTCATAAAGATTCAGTGGAATTTGCAAAGACTTTCGGTATCGAGACGAATTCATATCGTTTTGCAAAGACGTTTCCCCTCAAGCCGGTTCAGACTACACGGAAAGGAATCTATGTTACAGGAACCTATCATGGACCAAAAGATATACCGGAAACAGTTATGCAAGGGAGTGCTGTTGCTGGTGAAGTTATGGCTCTTTTAGGTGAGGCCCGTGGAACAGAGACGGTAGCAAAAGAGTTTCCCCCGGAAAAGGATCTGACAGGAGAGGAACCGAGGATCGGCGTTTTAGTTTGCCACTGCGGAACAAATATCGCCTCTACTGTTGAAGTCGAAAAGGTTGTCGAGACAGTGAAAGATCTGCCAGGAGTTGTCTATGCAACAAATACGCTTTATGCGTGTTCACAGGACAGCCAGGAAATGCTCAAGAAAATTGTCAGGGAAATGAACCTGAACAGGGTAGTTGTTGCGTCCTGTACTCCACGGACACACGAACCACTCTTCCAGGAGACAATTCGTGATGCCGGGCTGAACAAATATCTGTTCGATCTTGCTGACATCCGCGAACAGTGCTCCTGGTGCCACATGGGACACAAAGAAGAGGCAACAAAGAAGGCAATCAAGATTGTAAAAATGGCAATAGCAAAGGCCAGGCTTCTCGAACCGCTCAAAACCGATACCGTAGAAGTTACACCAGCAGCTATGGTTATCGGAGGCGGAATCGCAGGTATGACTACGGCACTTTCACTGGCTGACCAGGGCTTCCATGTCAGTATCGTGGAAAGAGAGAAAGAGCTGGGCGGCCTTTTGAGAAACCTTTACCGTACACTGGAAGGGAATGACGTCCAGGAATTCCTGAAAGCAAGGATAGAGCAGGTTCTATCGCATGAACGTATTAGGGTTTACTCTGATGCAGAGGTCAAAAAAACCGGGGGTTTTGTCGGTAACTTCGAGACAACCCTTACGAACGGAAATGTAATTAAACATGGAGTCATTGTACTGGCCACCGGTGGAGTAGAATATCAGCCGACCGAATATTTCTATAATGAAAGCGACCGTGTAATCACGCAAAGAGAACTGGAAGAGAAGCTTGTCTCTGGAGAAAATCCTCGATCTGGTGAACAGTATGTTATGATCCAGTGCGTGGGCTCCCGTGAAGAGCCGAACCAGTACTGCTCGCGCATCTGTTGCCTTGACGCAATTAAGAATGCAGTCACACTTAAGGAGAAAAATCCAAAAGCTCAAATTTTCATACTGTATAGAGACATCCGTACTTATGGACTGAGAGAAGATTATTACAGAAAAGCCCGGGATATAGGTGTATTTTTTGTGCGCTATGAGGTTGACAAAAAACCTGTGGTTGAGAAAATTGGGGACAAGCTGGGGATTAAGACACGAGATTACATGCTTAATAAAGAATTGATACTGAATGCTGACTGGTTAGTCCTATCGACCGGTCTGAGGCCGCATCCGAAAACTGAGACAGTTGGTGAAATGTATAAGGTCACCAGGAATCCTGATGGGTATTTCCTGGAGGCTCATGTAAAGCTCCGCCCGGTTGATTTCCCAGGCGAAGGAATCTTTGTGGCAGGTCTGGCACATGCACCAAAGAATCTTGACGAGACGATCAGCCAGGCTCTTGCGGCAGCAGGCCGTGCCGGTGTGGTTCTCTCAAAGGAAAATCTGGCCGTCTCAGGTATAGTAGCTAAGCACAGAAAAGATTTGTGCATGTCCTGTCTGAGCTGTTTCAGAGTTTGTCCTTTTGATTCGCCTTATATTGATGAGGAGGGCAAAGTTGCTCACAACGAGATTAAATGCCATGGATGCGGAATCTGTGCAGGCATATGCCCGGCCAAGGCTTTTCAGGTGAACAGCTTCCGTGATGATCAGATCCTTGCAATGATTGATGCTGCTGTGGAATGCGAGCCCGTGATAAAATGATATTAAAGAGTATGATAAGGGAGACAGAGGGATGGTAAAAGCAGAGGAAAAGGTTCTTTCCGTTGAAGAGCCTCGCGAGATTTCCTCAGGCTGGGAACCGAATATCCTCGCCTTCGCGTGTCATTACTGTGCGTTCGCCGCCGCTGATCTTGCCGGGGTGATGAGGCTCTCTTATCCGCCGACTGTTAAGGTCATCAGGCTCCCATGTACAGGCAAGCTGGACTATATCCATATCCTTCATGCATTCGAGCGGGGTGTGGATGGAGCTTTTGTGGCTGGCTGACTGCAAGGGCAATGTCATTACCTGGAAGGTAACACATATGCAGCAAGAAGGGTTAAATATGCAAAAAAATTGCTATCGACAGTAGGTATAGATTCTGCACGCCTGGAGATGTATAATCTTTCTGCAGCAATGGGCCCAAAGTGGGCTGAGATCTGTACCGAATTCACGGAAAGAATTCGTAAACTTGGCCCCTCACCCATATGGCTTGCAGTATGCAGAGGAAGCCGGATGAAAAGGAATGAAGAGAAATGATTATTGGCAAACAGAAGCCCTTTGAAGAAATATGGGATATGATAAAGAATTTCAAGAAAGTTCTTGTATTTGGTTGTAATACCTGTGTTGCAATCTGTCATGCAGGCGGAGGCAAAGAGGCGGAGATACTCGCTTCCATGCTCAGGATGAGGGCTTCTCTGGAAGGTGTGGAAATAGAGGTTAAGCATGCTGCAATCGAAAGACATTGTGAACCTGAATTTTTTGAGCCTGTAATGGATAATGTGAGGACGTCTGATATGGTCCTCTCTCTGGCTTGCGGTGTTGGAGTGAATTTCCTCTCTGAAAGAATCGGAAATATTCCTGTATATCCAGGCATTAATACAGAGTTTTACGGAGCTGTTCCAAAGGCAGGTATATTTACAGAACTCTGTGCAGGATGTGGAGACTGCATACTCCACCTGACCGGCGGGATATGTCCCATAGCCCGCTGCGCAAAATCCCTCATGAACGGACCATGTGGCGGAACGAACAATGGGAAATGCGAGATAAGTCAGGATGTGGATTGTGCATGGTATCTGATTTTAGAGAGGATGAAGAAACTCGGTATTCTGGAAAAGATGTTTGAAATTCAACCTCTCAGGGACTGGTCAACCGGAATGTACGGAGGTCCCCGTCGGATAATATTGGATCATATAGAAGAAGTTGAAGCACAGGAAGAGAGAAAAGGTTCATAGGGAGTGAGGAAGAGGAGATGAAAAGCGGAAGCAATCTTGAAAAGGTTTTAGAAGGTGGCTATTTTGCTGTAACTGCTGAAGTAGGTCCCCCAAAAGGTACCTCAGCAAAAGTCATCCAGAGGAAAGGTGAACTCCTTAAAACTTATTGTGATGCCATGAACGTAACAGACAATCAGACGGCCATTGTCCGCATGTCAAGTTTAAGCGGCTGTGTTATATTGAAGGAGATGGGGATTGACCCTGTAATGCAGATGGTGGTCAGGGATCGGAATCGGATCGCTATCCAGAGTGACATTCTGGGTGCAGTTGCCTTAGGAATTCGAAATGTCCTTTGTCTCTCAGGTGACCATCAAAGATTTGGCAATCATCCGACGACTAAAGGTGTCTATGATATTGATTCTATACAGCTCGTCCAGACTCTTAAGAACATGAGGGATGAAAAAAAATTTATCTGCGGCGAGGAGATATCCGGTGAGGTTCCATTGTATATTGGGGCAGTTGAAACCCCGTTTGCTGATCCCATTGAGTACAGGGTCAAAAGACTTGCTAAAAAGGTTAATGCTGGTGCAGACTTCATTCAAACCCAGGCCATCTTTGATGTGGCAAAATTTATCAAGTGGATGGAGATGGTGAGAGATGAAGGATTGGATAAACAGGTTCACATCCTTGCCGGTGTAATACCCATAAAGTCTGTGGGAATGGCTCGATATATGAAGGATAATGTCTCAGGAATTAGTGTGCCGGATGAGATAGTAACCCGTATGGAGGAGGCCAAGGTTGCTAAGGAAGAAGGAGTGAAGATAGCACTGGAGATTATCGAGCAATTGGAAGATATAGATGGCATCCACGGAATCCACATTATGGCTGTGGCCTGGGAAGATATAGTGCCTGTTATCGTAGAGAGGGCTGGTTTATTACCAAGGCCAATATTATAATAGTCTAAATAGAAAGATAAGTCTTCTGTATTACTTATGTTCCCATAATAGGATTAACATGATTATAATAAAATCCCTCCTAACCTCCTTTTGCCAAAGGGAGGATTACCCCTCTTTGGTAAAGAGGGGTAGGGGGAGATTTTCCGGTAAATGTCTTTTTCAATTATGAGAACCTTGGTAAGTTTTTGGTATAAGGAGGAAAATGATGAGTGCGAAAATATTGGTTGTTGATGATGACCCGGAAATCCGAGAAGCTATTAGCCTCATCCTTGAGGCTAATGGCTATAAAGTAGTCACTGCTCAAGATGGGATTGTTGGCCTGAATAAGCTCAAAGAGGATAAACCTGATTTGATGATTCTGGATCTCCTCATGCCAAGGCTGGATGGTTTTGGAGTGTGCAAAGAATTGAAAGATCCCCGGTGGGCAAAGTATGCCAATATACCCATTATCATTCTGAGCAGTGTAAGGGAAGATGCCAGCAAGCGTCGTTATGAATTAGAAACAGGCGTACAACTTGATGTTGCCGATTATGTGGAGAAACCCATTGAGCATACTGTATTATTAGAACGTATAGGAAAAGTCCTCAAGAAAGAAGGCAAGGATTAAGGAGAAAGAGATGGAGAAAAAGAAAATCTTACTGGTAGATGACGACGCAGATTTTACAGAGGCCACCAAGCTCCTTTTAGAAAGCAGATCCTATGAAGTGACTGTTGCCCATGATGGAAAAGAGGGGCTGAAAAAGGCACAAACAGAAGAGCCGAACATGATCATTTTAGATGTTATGATGCCCGAAATGGACGGCTATCAGGTGTGTGCTCATCTCAAAGCTGACCCCGAATACCGACATATCCCCATTCTGCTGTTGACGGCAGTGGGAGATGCCATACCTACAACAAGTTATACCAAGGAAATGGGCATGAGAATAGAGGCGGATGATTATATCCCTAAACCCGTAGAGCCATTGGAGATTGTAGAGAGAGTAGAAAAGCTATTAAGAATTTCTATGGGGGAGAAAATTTGAGGGATTCTTTGAAGGGTGTCATTGCGAGGAGAGGAGCGACGTGGCAATCTATATCATTAAAGACGAGATTCCTCACGTTGTTCGGAATGATAAAAGCGAAGGGTGCGGAATGACAATTTTTAAAGCTTTATCAGTAAAAATCGCTCAGTTCAGGATATATTTATGTTAGGGAAGAGATATGCCTTATAGAGCAATGAAAGAATCTTTAAATGCCGTTATTGATAGCCTCTCCGATGGGATACTTGTCACTGATAAAACAGGTAAGATCATCCTTTATAACCGGAAGGCTGAGGTTTTGTTGGGCATAAAAGGAAAGACTGCTTTAGATCAGCCAGTTCAGCACATTGGAAATGAGGTGCTGGTTGAACTTATAACTAAGACATTAGCACTTGATCTGCCTTATCATACTGAAGAGGTATGCCTTATAGACTCAGGTGATACAAGGCTCAGGGTTCATGTCAACCCTGTTAGAAATGAGAATGCGTTACTCATTGGATCGGTAACTCTGCTACATGATGTCTCACGGTTAAGTGCTATAGATAAGATCAAGACAAGTTTCTTATCTATGGTTTCTCATCAATTAAAATCCCCATTAAGCTCCACACTACTTCAGACATCTATCCTTCTGGATGGGATAGTGGGAGAGTTAAATGAGAAACAAAGGGATTTGCTTCAAAAGGTCAGAAATAGAATAAAAGGTATGGTCGATTTGATACATGATATCCTTGATGTATGCTTTGTAGAAGAGGGAGGATATCTGAAACAGATAGAACATCTGGATGTCGCTGAGATTCTGAAGAGGACTGTCGAGCTGATACAACCCCAGGCCCAGGACAAGAATATCGCCCTTCATGTAAAAATAGAGGATAACCTTCCTGTGATCAGTGGGAACAGAAGCAGTGTGGAGGCCATGTTTATTAACCTGATCAGCAACGCCATTAAGTACACGCCACCGGGAGGGAAGGTTAATGTCGAGATGGGTGAAAATGCACAGAACATTCAGTTAGAAGTATCTGACACGGGAATAGGTGTTGAAGACGTGGATTTCCCCCGAATTTTCGATAAATTCTACAGGGTAAGATCCGATCTGACAAAAAATATCAGCGGTACCGGTCTGGGCCTTTCCATTGTGAAAAGCGTTGTGGATACCCACTACGGCACCATCAATGTAGAAAGTAAGGTAGGAGAGGGTACTACATTTACCGTTCTGCTCCCGGCAAAATAAAGTATCCTTCTCATAAAGATAAAGATTCTCATATAAGAGCAATCAATAGCGCTAATGTAGTGTCCCTTAAACAAGTGGTGTTATCAAAGGTAATTAGTAAGCTCTATATTGGCTTCACTTTGTCATTCCGGCTTGTCCGGAATCTTTCAGGGCT
>VGWY01000051.1 GCA_016873575.1 Nitrospira sp.
CCACCCGTTTATCGGGTGCGTTATGACTTCATCTTAAAAACCTTAATCCCATCCTGAAATGGCTGTTAGACGGTTTTGACCAGACTACCTCTGCAAATACTGCGTTTGCAGATTTTTCTTTATTATCGGGAATATTAAGTTTGAGTACATCTCCTACAGCAAGAGCATAATTTATTGATATGCCGAGACCATCGGGACTAATGTCAACGCCTGTTCCCGCAGACTTAATGTTCTTTATCTGATCCGATTCAATAAGGCTCAGCTCAAAGCTTATTGTTTTGTTGAATGATCGCCGGCTGTTGATTCTGCTTTCCATATTGATAATCCTGCCCCTTTTAATACCTACAAAATATTGTTTTTTTGCAATATTAGTCAATCCCTCGAAAGTGGGGATTTTTTGTTTTATATTATGTATAATTTGCTAGTATGGAATTTTCCGAAATTCTAAAGAATCGTTCAACTCCGGGAATCCTTATTTTTAACAAAGACGACAAACTACTCTACGCCAACAACGAAGCGCTTCAAATAATGCCGGATCTGAAAATCAATAATGTCCCTCCTGATATCTGTGAACTTTGCAACAGGGCAAAAGAGAGCGGATCGAATTATGGTATTTTCAAAAATGAAGATGGTGTTTCTTTATCCATGCGGGCTTTTATGATCGGCTGGCAGCGCGTAGTAAAAGAGCCGTCGCACATTATGGTTCTCCTTGAGAAAATAATCGGCAAACACCAAACAGATTTCAAAAAAGCACAAAAAGATTTTGGCCTTACTAAAAGGGAAACGGAAGTAATGTGTCTTCTCTGTGAAGGTTATTCCAATAAAAATATCTCTGATGAACTGTTCATCGGAGAGTATACAGTAAAAGACCATATCAAGAATATCATGAGAAAGATGAATGTTACTTCAAGGAGCGGTATTATAGCCGGCTTAAAATAAGAGTGAAAGTAGGGAGTACAGAAAGTACTTGACACCAATCATCTGAGATGCTTTTTGTCTCTTACTATGTGAACATAACAAAAAAGAGTCATTTATTACAGGGTGAACTATGCCAAGAATTTGGAGTTGATCTGACTTCCCGTGAGTAGAGCCCTAAAAACTGTCCTTCTTCTCAGTTCAAAATGTAACGATCCTTTCACATTCCCGTAACACTATTCCGTTAGTCTTACAAAGAAGGGAGGTAATAGTGAATGCCATGACCATGATTCTTGATCAGTCAACGCTTATAAGTTACGAGATTCGATGTCCCTATGACGGTCTGACGGTATGTCTCGCTTCCTTCTCATCTATGGCTCTCGACAGCCTGAAAAGGATACATTGTTGCAGTACGGAAAACTATGACAACTGTCCGATATTCCTCTCAAAGGTTTTAAGAAGAAGTTGAAGCTTATGCAAAAAATGAACAGGGTAATTATGTAATAGAAATTTAACAGGGATGTAACATTATTGTAATAATGGAAGAGTATTGTAAAATCAGAAGGAGATATATAATGAAAAGATTATTAACTGTTTTGTTTTCGGTTTTTTTTATCACTTCACTGACAAGTTTATCTTATGCAGAGGAACTAAGGATTGATGGTTCAACCACGGTTTTGCCTGTTGCACAGAAGGCAGCAGAGGTATTCATGAAAAAGAACCCTTCTGTAAGAGTATATGTATCAGGAAGCGGTTCAGGAACAGGTATTAAGGCACTGATTGATGGGACAACCCATATAGCTACAAGTTCAAGGGAAGCGAAGGATAAAGAGATAACTGCTGGTAAAGCAAAAGGGGTAACCCTTATTGCTCATAAAGTTGCCTTTGACGGGATTGTGCCAATAGTTCATCACTCGATGAAGATAGACAATATTAACATGGAGCAGCTCAGGGATATTTATAACGGCAAGATCAAGAGATGGAAAGAACTTGGTGGGCCAGACAGACCTATATCTGTAGTTTCGAGAGATACGAGCTCCGGGACATACGAGGTATGGGAGGAAAAGGTTCTTCATAAAGACCGTGTGCGTGCTGATGCTTTGTTAGTTGCATCCAGTGGGCAGGCGGTTCAGACCGTTGCACAGAATAAACATGCCATCGGTTATATCGGTATAGGGTATGTTGATAAATCAGTCAAAGTCCTTAAGGTGAATAGCAAGACCGCTACGGCAAGCAGCGTTCGCGACGGCTCTTGGCCTATTGCAAGACCCCTTTATATGTACTCGAATGGGAAACCTGCTGGTGTGATGGCGAAATTTATTGATTTCATGCTCTCAAAAGAGGGACAGAAGATCGTAAATGAAGTCAAGTATGTAAGTATAAAATAGAATTATTCATAAACGAGTTTGTGAATGTAGCCGCAGGCTTTGGCCTGCGATGTAGGAATATTTAGAATCTAAAGATAACGCAAACTAAAGTATGCGGTTACTAAAGAAGGATTCTGGGCAACCCAGAATGACCGTAAGAAGTCTGTTAATATTTTCAGAGTAAAACAAGTAAGCGAGGTATTTATTCCTTGAAATGGCAGACAAAGGAAAGAGCTGTTGAATTTATTGTTAGATTGATAGGGCTTGTATCGGTAATAATTCTTTTATTGATAGGCTTCTTTCTTTTTAAAGAGGCATTTTATATTTTCTATAAAGCAGGTGTGTCGAAAGTTATTTTTGGCTTGGCATGGTATCCTACCTCTGACCCTCCAAGCTTCGGGATGTTCTCGCTCATTATTGGCACTATTGCTGTAACTGTCCTTACTGCTCTTATTGCGATACCTTTAGGTCTGGCAACAGCAGTCTATATAGCAGAGGTTGCACATTATCGTGTTAAGGAATTCTTAAAACCACTCATAGAAATGCTTGCAAGTTTTCCATCTGTTGTGCTCGGCTTTTTCGGTATGGTGGTAATAGCACCCATTCTTTCAAATTATCTTTCACCAATCCTTTCTGAAAAGCTCCCTGAATTACTCAGAGGCACAAACATCCCTTTTATCTCAACAACCATTGCTGATTTTTGTTATAACAAGTTATTCATCGCATCAGGACTGAATATTTCAACCGCTGCCTTAATGCTCACAGTAAGGGCGATTCCTGTTATTGCAAGTATTGCAGAGGATGCTCTGACTGCGGTACCTCGCACCTACAGAGAGGCATCATACTCACTTGGTGCAGGTAAATGGGAAACAATATGGAGGGTCGTTATCCCTGCATCCGTATCAGGATTAAGCATTGCCGTAATACTTGGAATTGGCACTATTGTCGGTGAGACCATGATTGTGCTGATGGTTGCAGGAGGTGCAGCCGTCGTCCCTCATTGGATATTTGATCCAGCCCGACCAATGCCAGCCGCTATTGCTGCAGAGATGGCTGAGGCACCTTATCGAAGCCTCCATTATCATGCACTTTTCGGGGTAGGAGTCATCCTTTTTATCATAACGTTTTTGTTGAGTCTAATCTCCGTCTTCATATCTAAAAAATACAGGGGTATAAGGATAGGTGAAAAGGTATGAGGAAGAAGAAAATTAACCTTAAGGAAGGATTTTTCTTATCACTTATTAGAACCCTTGGTTTTAGCGGCGCAATAATTCTTATTGCTATATTATTTTTTGTGGCTTATAACGGAATAAGCGTTTTAAATTGGGAATTCATAACACAACCTCCTATTGAGGCAATGACAAAGGGAGGGATTTTCCCTGTTATCGTTGGTACTGTATTGCTAACCGCAATCTGTATGATAGTGGTTATACCAATTGGTGTTACTACGGCTATTTTTTTAGCTGAATATTCAAAACCTGGATTTATACTGAATATAGTTATGATGTCAATATATACTCTTGCAGGTGTGCCGTCGGTTGTCTTCGGACTTTTCGGCCTCGCTGTTTTTGTTGTGGCATTCAATTTCGGCATGAGCCTGCTTGCAGGATCGCTGACGCTCGCCATTATGGTGCTTCCCTATATCATATCAACATCAGAAGAAGCAATTAAGGCTGTCCCAAACAGCTTCAAAGAGGCGTCATTCGCATGTGGTGCTACGAAATGGCAGACTATCAGAAAAGTGGTACTGCCCACTGCGATGCCGGGCATCCTCACGGGTGCAATCCTGGGAACAGCAAAGGTTTCAGGTGAAACCGCTCCTATTATGTTTACCGCTGCTGCTTTCTTTACTCCTGGAGTTCCACGATCGCTGTTTGAGCCTGTCATGGCACTGCCGTATCATATCTATGTACTGGCAACTGCGGGCACCCATATTGAGGAGACGAGACTAATACAATACGGAACTGCTTTAACATTGATTGTTTTAGTTCTGGGGATGAACCTTCTGGGAATCATTCTACGTTCACGGCAGAGAAAGAAAAAGGCATGGTAGAAAAGAAAAACATATTCGAAATAAGAGATTTCAGTGTTTACTATGGTGATCTTATGGCTGTAAAGAATAATAACCTTGTTATCGAAAAGAATAAAATAACTGCGATAATTGGACCCTCAGGCTGCGGCAAATCTACCCTTCTCAGATCCCTGAACAGAATGAACGACCTTATTCTTAGTTCAAGGGTCGAGGGCAAGATACTCTTCCATGGGGTAGATATTTATGACAGGGATACAGATGTCATCGAGTTAAGAAGAAGGGTCGGCATGGTTTTCCAGAAGCCAAACCCTTTCCCGAGCTCTGTTTACGAAAATGTGGCATATGGTCCGAAAATCAGAGGTATTAAGAAGAAGAGCCAGCTTGACGAGATTGTGGAAAATGCGCTTGTCAGAGCTGATATATGGAAAGAGGTGAAAGATAAGCTGGATGAATCAGGGTTGAGTCTTTCGGGAGGTCAGATGCAGAGGCTTTGTATAGCAAGATCTCTTGCACAGGAACCCGAGGTCTTGCTCTTTGACGAGCCAACTTCAGCCTTGGATCCTATATCAACAGCCAATATAGAAAATTTACTGCAGGAGTTGCAAAAAACTGTTACGATTGTTATCGTTACCCATAACATGCAGCAAGCTGCAAGGATATCAGACTACACTGTCTTTATGTATTTAGGGGAGCTGATAGAGTTCGGAGATACAGATACAATTTTTGTAAATCCCCAGAATAAACTTACTGAAGAATATATTACGGGAAGGTTTGGATAATGGGTATCTTTGATGAAGAATTAAAGGCACTAAGAGAAGAGATTTTGAAACTCGGCTCGATGGTTGAGGCCGCTATTCGCGATTCTGTGGAATCCCTCGTGGAGAGGAAGAGTGACCTTGCGAGAGAAGTTATTAAGAGAGACCATCTGATCAATGCACTTGAAGTAAAAATAGATGAAGAGTGCATAAGGCTCATTGCCTTAAGACAACCAATGGCAAGAGACCTGAGATTCATTACTACTGCAATGAAGATTGTCACCGACCTTGAGAGAATGGGTGACCTGGCAGAGAATATATGCGAAAGGGCCTTAGAGCTTAACGAAGAGCCACAATTGAAGCATTTTGTTAATATTCCCAAAATGGCCGAAATTACACAGGGGATGGTTAGAGATGCCCTTGATGCCTTTGTAACAGGATGCTCTCGTTTACCCTATGAAGTTATAAAGAGAGATGATGAAGTGGATGACCTCACAGTAAAGAACTTCGAGGAGCTCCTGTCCCTCATGATTCAGGACCCAAAGATAATCCCGTTAGCAGTAAAGAGAACTTATGTCGCAAAATATCTCGAAAGGATTGCAGACCATGCAACCAATATTGCCGAGATGGTCATTTATATGTGTAAAGGGAAAATAATCAGACACATGGAGATTCCCGAAGGAGAATAATAACAAATGCCAAAACCCAAATGTCAAAGGAAGCTCAAATGCTAAATTTCGAAATGTCAATTACTTTGAGTTTTGGGTTTTGACATTTGAACTTTTCAAGGTAGATTATGGCTATTTTTGATGAAGAGCTAAGGGCATTGAAAGAGAGGGTTTTGAAACTCGGCTCGATGGTAGAAACTGCCATACACGATTCTGTGCGTTCACTGGTTGAGAGGGACAGTGACCTTGCAAGGGAGGTCATTCGAAAGGATCACCAGATTAATGCACTCGATGTTGAGATAGATGAAGAGTGTACAAGACTGATAGCCCTCAGGCAACCAAAGGCAAGAGACCTGAGATTTATAACTACTGCTATGAAGATAACAACAGACCTTGAAAGGATTGGAGACCTTGCAGAAAATGTTGCTGAAAGGGCGATCGAATTAAATGAAGAATCACAGTTAAAACCTTACATAGATATACCAAGAATGGCAGAAATTGCACAGGAAATGGTAAGAGATTCCCTTGATGCCTTTGTGAAGGGATATACAAAAATGCCATACGAGATTATAAAGAGAGATGACGAGGTAGATAAATTAAATGTCCAGGTCTTTAATGAACTCCTTTTTTACATGATTCAGGACCCGAACACAATATCACGCGCTGCAAGGATCAGCTATGTTTCAAAATATCTTGAAAGGATTGCAGACCATGCAACAAATATCGCCGAGATGGTTATCTATATGTGCAAGGGGAAGATGATCAGACACACGGAGATTCAGGGGAATGAATAGCATGATTTTTAAATGCGTTTGCATTAGTCGCCAAAACTGATGCCCAGCGACTTTGCTGTCTTAATGATATCACAATCCAGATGGACGGATTTCATTTGGCCAATTACATCATCAATAGGCACCGACTGGATTTCTGTGCCATGAAGTGCAACCATTGTTCCAAATCTCTTCTCCTCAATGAATCTCACTGCTGCTGTGCCGAATCTTAACGAGAGGAGTCTGTCAAAGGTAGTTGGTGCACCTCCTCTCTGTAAATGGCCGAGTACCAATGTCCTCGTCTCTTTTCCTGTCCTTTTTGTAATCTCATCAGCTACTTTCTTACCAATTCCCCCGAGCCTGATCTCCTCTCCTGGTTTTTTCCCTTCAAGTATGGTTATATCACCATTGACTGGTTTAGCTCCTTCTGCGACAACGACGATAGCATAATCCTGGCCAATGAGTGCGATCTGCTTTATTTTGTTGCATACTTTCTCAATATCAAATTGAATCTCTGGAATCAAGATAACGTCTGCAGAGCCAGATATCCCTGAATGTAATGCTATCCAGCCAACATACCTCCCCATTACCTCAACTACCATGACCCTGTCGTGAGATTTGGCAGTAGTTTGCAACTTGTCTATTGCTTCAGTTGCTGTATTGACTGCTGTATCAAATCCAAAAGTGACATCTGTTGAACTGATATCATTGTCAATAGTTTTAGGTACCCCGATAACAGGGATACCCTTTGCCATAAATTTGTTTGCAATACGGAGACTACCATCACCCCCAATGGCGATAAGGGCATCAAAACCAAGATCCTTAAAATTCGATACAACAGTGTCTGAGATATCGGTTTCTACTATATTTCCGTTAGTTTCCTTAACAGGAAACCTGAAGGGGTCACCCTTAATTGCCGTACCAAGGATTGTACCCCCTATATTTGTTATATCCCAGACATATTCAGGGGTTAAGCGGATAATCTGTCTTGTGTCAATAAGTCCTCTGTAACCATATTTTATTCCGTAAACCTCCCAGCCTTTCCGATATGCAGAAAGGACAATGCCCCTTATTACAGCGTTTAACCCGGGTGCATCACCACCGCCAGTATTTACAGTTATCTTCATATTATAATACCCCTTACCCTAACTCTCTCCCACATGGGGATGTATGTTAGATTTTTTTATCTATCGAAACT
This sequence comes from Nitrospira sp., assembly GCA_016873575.1. Taxonomy (GTDB): domain Bacteria; phylum Nitrospirota; class Thermodesulfovibrionia; order Thermodesulfovibrionales; family SM23-35; genus VGWY01. The sequence continues at coordinate 7,706 of VGWY01000051.1, forward strand.
CCACTGCCTCTTGTTTTGAAACCCTCTGAGGAGGGTAGGGTATCTTTGATGGATACCCAACGGGAACGATTACTACAGGACGTAAATTATACGGCAAATTGAGAATTTTGGAAACTTCATTTTCATGAAAGGCTCCAACCCATGTAGATCCGAGCCCATTTTCAAATGCTACAAGCATCATACCCATAATGCTGCACGCAACATCCTGAATTGAATAAAGATCAACTCCTCTGTCTCCATACTTATAGGATATACGGCTGTCAGTGCATCCAATGATAACCAATGGGGCCTCTGCAATGAAATTCTGGTTTAAGGCTGCAGCAGCAATCCTTTTTTTGAATTTCTCATCCCTTATAAAATAAAATTTCCTTGACTGAAGGTTGCCGGCACTCGGCGCCCATATCAGTGCTTCGATGAGTTTATCAATAATTCCATCAGGAATCTCTTTCTTTTGAAAATCACGAATGCTTCTTCTTTCTTTAACAGCTTTTAGTATTTCCATTTCAGAAACTTTTCACTTTTCACTTGTAACTTTTATATATAGCGTCAAAAATCATTGCGTATTAACAGTCATTCCCGCTTGTCGGGAATCTTTCTTCAAGGAAGGATGCCGGACAAGCCGGCATGACAAAGTGTGCAAAATTCAAGAAATATGCGCAAATATATATGACGCTGTGTATAACTTTTTTTATGGTCTCCAGTATTCCACAAATTTTCCACCCTTTGTGATCCATACAACATAAGGTGATTCTGTCACATCACCCTTTGCATCAAAGCTTATTTTCCCGAGTGCACCAGTGAATTCCATGGTATGTAATTTGTCTATCACTGTCTTTCCATCAGTGGTGTTTGCATCTTTGATTGTTGTCAACAGGATATTCATAGCATCATAGGCATAGATTGAATAGGGGCCGAGTTCCCCATATTTTAACTGATACTTTTCGATAAACTCTTTTGCAGATGGAATATTTTTAGGGTCAGGGCTGAACGTAAGGTAGGCGCCTTCTGCTGTATTAGAGCCAGCAATCTCGATGAATTTTGGATCTATTGTTCCGTCACCACTCATAAATTTAGCTGTTAATCCGAGTTCCTTTGCCTGTTTTACAAGAAGTCCTGCCTCAGGATAAATACCCCCAAAAAAGATAAGTTCTGGTTTTTCTCCTTTTATTGTTGTCAGGACCATCTTGAAGTCTTTATCTCCCTGTACAATTCCTCCATAATAAACCACTTTAATCTGACCGTTGATAGACTTTTTGAACTCATCTGCAAGCCCCTGGCCATATGTTGTTTTATCATGAATGATTGCAACTTGTTTGAATTTCAGATTGGTTATAACAAAATCAGCAGCAATCTTACCCTGCTGGTCATCTCTCCCGCAGACCCTGAATACCCCCTTGTAACCCTTTTCTGTAGTTGTGGATTGGTGGGATCCAGGGGAAATCATAGGAATTCCTGCCCTGTTATAGACATCAGATGCAGGTATGGAACAGCTTGAATTGAAATGACCGATAACACCGACGACGCCATCGTTTACCATTTTGTTTGCGACAGAGACAGCCTGCTTGGGGTCATGCTGATCATCGCTTATTACTATTTCTATCTTTTTACCAAGCACACCACCCCTGTTATTCCATTCCTCAACAGCAATCGAGACTCCATTTTTGAAATCTGAACCCATCTTTGCCTGGTCCCCTGTCATGGGTCCCGCAATCCCAATCTTTATGACAGCTTCTTTTTTCTGACATCCAAAAGATATGAGACAAAAGCATAAACTGATAAATAAAACCTTTTTCATTTTAAAATACCTTTCAAATCCTCCCTTTCCCCCCTTTTCTAAAGGGGGGAAAGGGAGGATTATTTTCATTGCCCTTTACGTCTCTTTAAGGCATGAATGTTTCATTTGTAAAGTACTTACGTTTGCCATATTAATAATTTGTCGATTATAAAAATTCTGAGACAGCCTTCCATGTCTATAAATTATGTGAATGAATAATCTCCAAAAACCTTCTTGCATTATCTTGAATATCTCCACGCAGTATTGCTGATGCAACTGCAACAGCATCAACCCCTGTATCAAGAACCAGCCTGATATTTTCTAAGTTTATTCCACCTATTGCTACTACCGGTATATGAATTTGATTTTTCACCTCTCGAAGCATATCAGTCCCCTTTGGCGTACCAGCATTCTTTGTTGTGGTATGAAATACCGGACCCAAACCGATATAATCAGCCCCGTCCCTTTCCGCCTCAATTGCCTGCTCTAAGCTGTGTGTTGAAATCCCGATTATCTTTTGTTTGCCCATGATCTTTCGTGCTTCTTTCAAGGGTAGGTCATCCTGTCCAAGATGAACACCGTCTGCGTTGACACCAAGAGCAATGTCAGTGTGGTCATTCACGATTAATACTGCTTTGTATTCATCTGTAAGCCTTCTGAGGCATACTGCTTCCTCATAAATCTCTTGCCTCGACTTCTCTTTTTCCCGATATTGAACCCATCTGACGCCTGTTTCGAGCACCTGATGTGTCATATCTTCACATGAATGTTTACATGCTGTACGGTCAGTGATAAAGCATAAACCGCCGTGATACATAAACGTTAGGCGTGAAACGTAAAGCGTAAGGCGATGTAACTCACCTAACGCCTAACCACCACTTACGACTCACGAATAACAGCCTCCTGGCCTAAGCCGTTTACTTTTTCAACAAACTTTGTATTAAATTCTCCTTTGATAAAATCGGGATGATTAAAAACTTTCTTATGGAATGGTATCGTCGTTTTTACACCGTCAATCATAAACTCATCGAGGGCACGTCTCATCCTCGCAATGGCCTCTGCCCTGTCTTTTCCATGCACGATTAATTTGGCTATAAGGGAATCATAATGTGAGGGGATAACATATCCATTGAATATAGCCGTATCTACTCTTACTCCTGGACCGCCAGGCAGGGACAGAAATGTAATTTTCCCTGGAGACGGAATAAACCTCTCGGGGTCCTCTGCATTAATCCTGCATTCTATAGCATGGCCTGATAATCGTATCTGGCTCTGTTTAAACTCCAAGGGAAAGCCTGCTGAAATCTTTATTTGTTCTTTTATGATATCAATGCCTGTTACTGCCTCTGTTACAGGATGTTCCACCTGGACACGGGTATTCATCTCTATGAAATAGATATTACCTTCAGGATCAACAATAAATTCAATGGTTCCTACATTTCCGTATCTGATTGCACGTGCTGCCTTTACACCTAATTCCCAGATCCTTTTCATGATCTTTTTTTCTGTTAATGAGATAGGGGATGGGGTTTCCTCTATCAGTTTCTGATGCCTTCTCTGGATTGAACAGTCCCTTTCACCGAGGTGGATAACATTCCCTTTGCTATCTGCCATAATCTGTACTTCTATATGTCTCATATCAGGTACATATTTTTCTATATAAAGCTCGTTGTTCCCGAAAGCGGTTAGCGCCTCTCTTTGTGCCATGTAAAATGCTTGCTCAAGCTCTTTTTCTTCTTTCACAACTCGCATTCCATGGCCTCCTCCACCAGCAGAAGCCTTCAGTATGATCGGAAGTCCTATCTTTTTTGCAGCCTTCATGGCGAGTTCATCTGTTGTGACAGGCCCATCACTCCCGGGAACGACTGGCACGCCTTTTCTTTTCATAATCTGCCTTGCTTTTGCCTTGTCACCACCAAGTTTTATATTCTCAGGAGTAGGGCCGATAAACGTTATACCAGAGGTAACACATGCTTCAGCAAAATGGTAATTTTCGGATAGAAACCCATATCCTGGATGTATGGCATCTGAATCTGTGATTTCAGCAGCGCTTAATATTGCAGGAATATTGAGGTAACTTTGGCTTGCGTTTGCAGGCCCGATACAGACGGATTCGTCCGCGAGTCTTACATGAAGAGAATCTTTTTCAACATCTGAGTATACAGCAACTGTTTTTATGCCAAGTTCTTTACAAGCACGGATAATCCTGACTGCAATCTCCCCGCGATTTGCTATTAGAACCTTCTTAAATAATTTCATTTATTATACAGGCTCTATGAGGAAGAGTGGTTCACCGTATTCTACAGGCTGTCCATTTTCCACTAAACCCTTTACAACGATTCCATCAACTTCACTTTCGATCTCATTCATGAGCTTCATAGCCTCGATGATGCAGAGGACCTGTCCCTTTTTTACCTTTAAGCCTACTTCTACAAATGGATCTGCATCAGGGGAAGGCGCTCTGTAGAATGTGCCAACAATGGGTGATGTTACCGTTATAAGCCGTTGTGCTTCTTCCTCTGTCGTTTCAGTTGTTTTCTCATATAAACCTGCGGGTCTTTGCAGCGGCATCTCTAAGTGGGATAAGAATTTTTCCCTTTTGATTTTTACCTTTGTGCCCTCTTTTTCTATTTGCAGTTCAGTAATATCTGTCTCCTTGAGAAATTGGATAAGCTCTTTTAAATCCTCAAGTTCCATCATTTTACCCTTTCTATATATTCTGATGACCTCGTGTCCACCTTAATAGTGTCCCCCTCATTGATATGGAAGGGGACTTTGACAACAGCACCTGTTTCCAGAGTTGCTGGTTTCCCGCCTCCAGAAGCTGTGTCACCTTTGAATCCTGCCGGATCCGTTTTTACAACGACGAGTTCAACAAACGTTGGAACCTCAACACTTATTGGCATATCTTTATGGTAGAGGATCTTCACCGTCATATTTTCCTTAACGAAATTTTTTGTCTCACCAAGTTGAGAAAGCATAAGTGGTATCTGTTCATAGGTTTCTATATCCATAAAGTAATATGCCCCATCCTGTGAATAGAGATATTGCATGGTCTTTTCCTCAAGTCCTGGTTTCTCTAATTTTTCTCCTGATCTGAACGTCTCTTCGAGAACAGCACCTGTCTTCAGGTTCCTCAACTTTGTCCTGACAATAGCTCCACCCCTTCCCATCTTCACGTGTTGAAAATCTATAATCTCACATGGTTCACCTTTGAATTCTACCTTGAGTCCTTTTTTGAAGTCACTTGTCGAAATCAAAATTTCCACCTCCGGTTGAAAGTGTACTATTTTAGCATTTTCCAAAATTTTTTCCACAGGCAAGAGATATCCACCGTGTTATTTTTTCACACCAGTGTGGTTTTTTCTGTGTGGTTTTTTCTTGACATAGGGTATCAAGATATGTAACTTAGCACAACTGAATGTAACATTTTAGGGTGTTGTAAAAACTAAACAACAAGGCATTTTCAGAATTCATTTTTGGTAGCCGGAGGCTTTAGTCTGCGAGGTGCAATATATTGAGATAAAAAATTACGCAAACTAAACCCTCATGAGCCTTCGGCTTACAAAGGGGAATGAAAATAATAACACCCTCCCCAACCCCTCCCATCGAGGGAGGGGAGACTATAGAGTGTCTTCCATCGGTGGAGGGGAAATAGTAGATGGTTTTCCATCGGTGGAGGGGTAATAATAGAGAGTCCCCTCGCCCCTTGCGGGAGAGCTTGCTATATTAAGGGGAAGGAAGTAGTAGTCAGAAAAAGGCTATACTCTTTCTTGAAAGATCGCAAGTTGGTAAAACCAACTTTTAAAGAAAGGAGTATAGCCATGAAGAATGGTAACACA
>VGWY01000052.1 GCA_016873575.1 Nitrospira sp.
TATTTTTTCTTTTTTTATGGCTTCTTTTTTTATATGTCAATCTCCGTGCCTCTGTGTCTCTGTGGTTATTAAAACGCTTTTCAACTTTTTTACGAAAGAACCAAAATTATTTAATCCACGCAACCTAAAGGTCGCGGCTATACCTGAATGAATAGCAGGTTAATTCTTATGAATGAATATTTACAAAAGATAAAACAACAGATTACTTTACTGAAGGAGACAAGACCTGCTTACAAGGAAATCCTCAACTTTTATGAAAAGGTTGTAGAAGAGCAGGAAAGGATGAGACCTGCCATAAATATTACTCCCCTAAAAATAAAAGAGGATTTAAAGGCATTACAGATGAAAGAAGGGTTTTCCTTACTCAACAGGGAAGACTTCCCCCTTGACCTTGCATCCTCGATTGAGCTCTTTAAATCCATTTGCCAGATCGGAAAAGAAGCAACCAGTATGATGAGAGAAGATGTTCAAAAAATTGAAGATGCTATCAAGGATGGGAAATTATATCTTGACGAATTATTGAGAAAGCATTCTAATCCAGATTATCAAAACAAAATTATTGAGGAGATAAAGGTCAATAAAATGATCCTGAATTTTTTGATTCACATGAGTATCCAGCCTTCTATTCATGCCAATGTTGAGAATCTAAAGGATAAACTTGATGTGAAACTCTGGTCCAAGGGGTACTGTCCTATTTGTGGCTCTTACCCCCATATGTCTGAATTAAAGGGAGAAGGTCAACGATTCTACCTCTGCTCCTTCTGTGGTTTTGAATGGCCTGGTGAACGTCTGAAATGTCCTTTCTGCGATAATAAGGACCATAAGTCACTTGACTATTTTTATATTGAGGGACAGGAAGAAATCAGAATAGATGCCTGTGATAAATGCAGGCAATATATAAAGACCATTGATACACGGAAACTCAATTATGAGCCGGATTTAAATTTAGAGGATATAACAACCATCCATCTTGATATCTTTGCTGCCAATAAAGGATTGAAAAGGCCTGTCCCTTACCCATGGGCTCCTTAGTTACTCTACAAAATGCATATTGAAAGCCACAGAGAACACAGAGGATTACATGAATGCTGGCTGAAAGCTTCGACTTTTAGTCGGAGATGAAAGCCAGCTTTATGTAAATATTTTCCTTGCATGGAAGCCCCGACTTTTAGTCGGGGAGCTTCACTTTAAAAACAAAAGATTTATTAATTCTATTAAAATATCTCTGTGAACTCTGTGGCTAAAAGTTTTTCTTTAGTTAAAACAGGCATCGACCTCTTTGAGAAAAACTGGCCTAAAGAATTAAAAGCCTCACGCGTAGGACTCCTTGTACATCCAGCCTCTGTAAACAGACGGCTGGAACATGCAGTCAGTCTTTTCATAAGATACTCATATCCCGTAGTGAAACAAGAGAGGATAGGAATCTCCCCTTACCCCCCTTTAGTAAAGGGGGGAAGGGGGGATTTTAAGATGAAATCCGGAAAGTTTGAATTGAAGGCACTCTTTGGCCCACAACACGGAATCCGCGGAGAGACACAGGATAACATGATTGAATGGGAAGGATTTCTTGACCCTCAGACAGGACTGCCTGTATTCAGCCTTTATGGTCACACAAGAAAACCCGACCCAGTAATGTTGCAGGATATAGATGTGATGGTGATAGATATTCAGGATGTTGGTTCGCGTTACTATACATTTATATGGACGATGGAACTCTGCATGCAGGCATGTCTGGAGATGAATAAATCAATAGTGATACTCGACAGGCCAAATCCGATAGGTGGACATATGACAGGAGGCCCTGTATTAGATATGGCTTACGCATCATTTGTTGGACAGCGTCCTCTGTCTATCCGTCATGGCATGACAGTGGGAGAAATAGGTAATTATTTATGGAATGAATTCTATCCCGGTCTCGATTTTTATGTGATTACCATGCAGATATGGGAAAGAAAAATGTGGTTTGATGAAACCGGTCTGCCATGGGTAATGCCTTCTCCAAATATGCCTACATTGGATACAGCTATTGTATATCCTGGGATGTGTCTTCTTGAGGGAACAAACCTTAGTGAGGGGAGAGGAACAACACGACCATTTGAGATATTCGGTGCTCCATTCATAGAACCTGATATGCTGGTCAAGCATCTTGAAGAATTCAGACTCCCTGGTGTTGTCTTCAGACCAATGTATTTCCAGCCAAACTTTCAAAAACATGCAGGGGAGTTGTGTGGAGGTGCGCAGATTCATGTTATCAACAGAAAGAGATTTAAGCCCTTCAAGACAGGAGTTGCAATTTTAAAAACAGCTTATGATCTTTATCCTAAAAAGTTTGCATGGGAAAACCCTCCGTATGAATATGAATTTGAAAGGATGCCAATAGATATCCTTGCTGGTACAGATAGACTGAGGAAGGATGTAGAAAGAGGGGAAGACCTTGAACGAATGGAAGAGTGGTGGGAAGAGCAGTGCCTGCAATTCAACAAGTTGATTCGGAAGAGGTATCTGATTTATTAAGATACCCTGCAAAGTACACAGGCAGGGCATATCATTTTCGCTCATTCTCGGTCGTACCGACCTCCGAGGGGTCGCATCGACAATCCGCTAAAATGCCATGCCCTGCCTGGATTGGTACTATCTAATTGAGACTGCTTAACAATATTTTTGTCACCCTGAACTCGTTTCAGGGTCTAAAAGAGATGCTGAAATAAATTCAGCATGACAGTTTAAGAGGTTTTTTGTGAAACTTTCGATATTCATCCTCGCTGCTGGTCTTGGTGAGAGGCTGAGGCCGATTACAGACCACATCCCCAAGCCACTTATCCCCATTTTAGGAAAGCCTGTTTTACAAACTATCCTTGAAAAAGTATCAGCCCTGTCTCCGGATAAGATCGGGATAAACCTCCATTATAAAAAGGAGGTTATAGAGAACTGGATAAACCAGTCAACATTTAGAAAAAGCATCCAACTCTTTCCGGAAGACCCTGTTCTGGGAACAGGCGGTGCCTTAAAGAATGCTGAAAATTTTCTAAAAGGGACCACCTTTCTTGTATATAATTCAGACATCATCTCTGATATAGATTTAGAAAAACTTGTTGCATTCCACCGCTCATCTGAAAATCTTGTCACCCTTGCTGTGCATAATTACCCTGAGTTCAATAACCTTGTGATAGATGAAAAAGGATTTCTCAAAGGAATCTTACATCACCCCCACCCTAACCCTCCCCCATCAATGGGGAGGGGAATAAGAGGGAATCCCCCATCAATGGGAAGTGTAAATAAAGAAAGTCTCTCCTCCCCTTGTGGAAGTGTAAATAAAGAAAGTCTCTCCTCCCCTTGTGGAAGTGTAAATAAAGAAAGTTCCCCCTCCCCTTGTGGGAGGGGGCGAGGGGGAGGGGGAGATAGACGTGTCGCCTTTACCGGCATAGCTGTCTATGCTCCCGAATTCCTGAAATTTTTACCTGCAGGTACATCCAGTGTTGTGGATGCATGGTTAAAGACTCTTTCTGCAGGATATAGCATCGGGACATTTGATGTAAGTGGATGCTACTGGACTGACATCGGCACACCTGCTTCGTATACAAAAGCCGTCATAAATGAACTCAGACAGAATGGTGAGACGGTGTATATTCATCCATCTATAGAAGGATGCAAACAGATTGAGTTAAACGGTTATGTAGTTATTGAAACCCAGCCTAATCCCCCCAACCTCCCTTTACTAAAAAAGGGGGGGGGATTTTTAGCAGGTGCTTCTCTGAGAAATTGCATCATGCTTCCTGAAAGCACCCCCCCTTCACCCCCCCTTGATAAGGGGGGGATAGGGGGGGTATTTGAAAACTGTATCCTCGGCCCGGGCTTTAAAATAGACCTTAGTGAGTCAGCGATTCTGGGGTTAAAAGGCGATACCGATGCGATCCTTATTGGGACAGGCGGATCTGATAGGAAATACTACAGAGTTAAGAAAAATGGCCGCTCAGCAGTGCTCATGCAATGCAAGAAAGATGATCCTGATTATCAAAGACATATAGAATATACAGCCTTTTTTCAAAAATACTCTGCCCCTGTACCTGAATTGATCGATGCCGAACCTGAAAATATGAGAGCATTCTTCGAAGATCTTGGAGACCTCTCATTATATAGCTGGCTTAAATGCCCCCGTGAAAAGGTGGAGATAGAAAGAATATATAAAAAGGTAATTGATATTCTGGTCTTACTTCATACAGTTGCAACCGAACATATATTTGAATGTCCACTTCTTCAAGGCAGGGTTTTCGATTACGATCATCTGCGGTGGGAAACAAGCTATTTTTTAGAAAGATTTATAGAAGGTATAAAAAATATCAAAATAAAAAATCTTCCAGCACTACATGATGAGTTTCATAGACTTGCGCTGAAAGTTGACTCTTTTCCCAAGACTATAATCCACAGGGATTTTCAGTCACAGAATATCATGATTACAAAAGGAAAAATTCCACGGCTTTTAGATTATCAGAGTGCAAGAATTGGTCCCCCTGCCTATGATGTGGTATCAATCCTGTGGGACCCATATTATCAAATGGATGATATTTTGAGAGAACGACTCCTTGAATATTACATCAGCAAAATGGAAATAATCCCTCCAAATCCCGCCGAATCCCCCCTCACCCCCCTTTGGAAAAGGGGGGCAGGGGGGGATTTAATAAGGGGGCAAGAGGGGATTTTTGAAAAGGATTTCATAGAAACCATACTCCCATGCCGACTTCAGAGGCATATGCAGGCCCTCGGCGCATACGGCTTTCTTTCCAAAATAAAAGGTAAACCATATTTCCTCAAATATGTACCGGAGGGATTAAGGCTTTTGAAAGATGATGTATCCCTTTCAAGGGACGAATATCCTGAATTGTATAATCTGGTTATGGAATTATAGCCTAAATGAGCCTTCAAGTTGTCATTCCACACTTGTCGGAGCGACTCTTAGCGAAGTCGGAGCGACCCTGCGCGGAGATCCGCTTCGGGACTCGCGTCGAGATGCGGAATCCAGTTTCTTTGTTTTTTTCTGGATTCCTGCTTTTGCAGGAAACAACACGAGCCATCGGCTCACAAAGGGAAATGAAAATTAGTAATCCCCCTTTCACCCCCCTTTAGAAAAGGGGGGAGTGGGGGGGATTTGAAAAGTTATTTTCGGGAGAATGATGATAAAAGACAACCATGATCTTTCTTGTTTTCAATACCCTGTAGTATTTGCCGCATGGTTTCCATTATAGTTTGAAAATGTGTATATTTTTCTTTATAATACACATGGAGGTGATAAAATGAAACCTGTATTAAAAATAAGAAAACAATTCATTCTTGATCCTAAAAAGATTGAAGCTATCAAAAAAATTACAAAGGCAAAAACAGATACAGAGGCTATAAATAAAGCATTAAACATTGTAATAGAAAATAGTAAGATTAAGAGAATGCTTTTGTCAATTAAGGGCAAGGGAAACATAAAAGACGTTTATGGCAGAACCTCTCGTTAAGGTTATTCTTGATACTTCAATATACATTCCTTTTATTAATGCAGGCATTTCTCATCCTATACTTGAACTTGAATATGGAACACCGCTACTTTATATGAGTGCAGTAGTTATGGAAGAGCTCTATGCAGGTGCTTCTGATAACAATACTATAAAGCTTCTTGATAGATTGTATAGAACCTTTGAAGACCTTGGCAGACTGATAGCTCCTGATGCATCGGATTGGCAAAAAACAGGAAAGGTTATTGCAAAGTTTGGCCAGAAATACGGATTTGAAGAAAAGTTTTTAACGAAAATAACAAATGATGTTTTGATTGCTCTTTCAGCAAGACAAATCGGAGCAATCGTGGTTACGCATAATACAAGGGATTTCTTAAGGATAAAGGAGTTTGTGGATTTTAAGGTTTATGGAGAAATATAAAAGATAATATGGGAAAAGTTTACAAAGACAAAAAATCAAGCGGATGTGCGTTATGCAAGCCGCATAAGCATGGGTGGTCTCCGAAGAAGAAGGCAAAAATCATCTCTATTGAAAAAGAGATGGACAGGGAGATAAATAAAGTAATCTGCAGTTTAGTCCAGAAGGATTGAATCATGTATGCAGTTATAGAAAAGAATAGATTACATATCTCGGTTGCTAAATTTTACAGCATGGACTGGTATGGTAAGAATTGGTTAGATTCTAGAAAGGAGAAGTTTGACTTTGATTATGGATATCTTGAGATAGATGTGCATAAAAGTGGGAAAAGGTATTTGACTGGTTTTGTTATTGATCCGAGGGCATTTATTATTGACTATCTGAAAACGCGTTATAAGAAGGCCCTGAATCTTCCAAGAAGAATCGAGTCTATTTCAATAGATTCATGTGAGCGCACAGAATTACTTTCAGTAGATTTTCTCAAGACAACTGGTTTTGTAGTTGATGGAATGGAAAAGGATTTGATATTCCCTATGTTTGTGAAACAGAAAGGGGAGATAAAAGTACAGGGGTTTGAAGTTCTTTATCCTATTTCTGTAATTAAATACCTCGTTAAAAGATTTAAATACAAAGGAACAACATTTGTCAGAGAAGGAGAGGATGTTTACGACCTGAAAACCAAAAGGAGATGGAAGATAAATAGAAAAAGAAAAAAGGTTTCAAAGAAATAGATTAAACCCTAAACTCTCAGCAAAGCTACTGAGCTGCGATCTGTAAAACCCGGTAATAGGTCTATTGACCTTACTTTTGTTTTAGCATTTCGGTATAATGAAAAGAAATGGAAAGCAAAGCTCGTGATAACATGAATGCTACACAATTGCTAACAATAAATGGGCTTTATGATTCCTCAGCCTAGCGCGCCTACTATGCGGCTTACCTTGCAGCATGGTACCATTTGTCAAATATAGGAATCCAACCAGGGCATAAGACCCAAAAAGGAGGATACTACTGGCGCCATGATTTATTTTCAGAGTTATTATGTGATGAATACAAACTTATCGGCCCTCTTCAGATGGAAAAGTTTGAATTGTTATACTCTCGCCGTATAAAGGCAGACTATTATATCGATGAAGTTGAGAAAGAAGAAGCTGCCAATTCAATTCAACTATCCTCCGATTTTGTTTCATTTTTCCTGGATAACAAAGGAAATCCTGAATGACACGCAAAACACGCACTGAGGTATTGCGCCTTATTGAAAAAGCCACAAATTATTTATATCCGCTTCGCTGGGTAGATGAAAAAACTACTACCGGGGATTTCGATGGGCGTGAAGTAGCTATCGATGTATTTCTTATTCCAACTGCCAATCAGGTGGATTTTTTGACTCAAGTAAGACCTATCCGGGGCTTGATTCGTGAGATGACAGGTCACCGTTGTATCTTTATATTTCATTCACCTGAAGCTACCATTGCCTACTATTCTCACCTTTTCCCCGTTACATAGTTCACAGCTTTCCCAAAACATCATTAAGCAATGTGCCAAGGGAATAGCGATAGGCTGAATATCATTTCACCTGACCATGCATTAGACAAGAACACTTAAGCAATATAACCCTCCTGCCTTTTAAGCCCCTGCCTGCCAATTGATTAATTATAAAATTATGCCAAAGTTTAACCCAAATGGAATTTAACTTATGAAAACTTGGACACATCCAGGCGGGAAACTAAGAGAACTTGGCGCTGAAACATTAACAGATGCAGAGCTTTTGGCAATTCTCATTTCTACAGGCACTAAAGGCAAATCAGCAGAGAAAGTTGCGCAAGAAATCCTCGATAAATTCGGCTCCTTCAAGGGAATGGCAAATCAGCCATTGGAAAAGTTTCTTGCAATCAAAGGGCTTGGCGATAGAAAGATTATCAGGATTGCCGCAGCATTTGAGATTGCAAGAAGGATTGTTAATCAGGTTTTAAAAGAGTATAATAAAGAATAAAAAATGGAGGTTAAAATGGCAGAGGTTGCCATAAAATTACCCAAAGAGAAACTGATTGAAGGGCTTTCTACGCTATCTTTTAAAGAGATAAAAGAAATAATGGATTCTCTTATTCAGAAAAAGCTACTTGCCCCACCTTCTGCAAAAGGTATTTATAAAAAAGCCTCAGAAATTACAAAAAAGAAGAGATTGCCCGTTGAAGTTGCAGAAGAGGCGGTTAGGTGGGCAAGAGCGAAAAAGTAATAATAGATACAAATATTTTCATTTCTGCCTTTGGATGGGGAGGCAGACCTTTAGAAGTTGTTGAGCTATTAGAAAAAGAAGAAATAAGAAACTGTATCTCAGAAGAAATCTTTAACGAGCTTTTTGTCACGCTTTCGTACCCGAAACTCAGTTTCCCAATAAAACTTCAAACAGAAATTTTGGAATTTGTTCTGGCACATTCAGATTTTTACACACCAAAAGAGAACCTAAAGCTTACACTTGATCCAAAAGATAACAAATTCATAGAATGTGCACTCACAGCTAATGCAAAGTTTATAATAACAGGCGATAAAAGTTTTTTGTCTCTAAAGCAGTTTAGGGGCATTAAAATCACTACACCAGAGGATTTTCTGAAGATGAGGAAATGACAAATGAAGAAAACCAAGCTCACCGAAAAATCTTTCGAATTCCTGATATTTAAGAGTAAAATAACCTCAATAACTTAACATTACAAAAAAGCTTATAACTAATTGAAAACAATAGTTTTATTTACAATTGTAGGGAAATTTATATATAAATAGCATAACTATATATCAACATATATTTTTATATATTGACATTATTTCCAAATTATGATAATATTTTTCAAAATACAAATTTTATAATGAGCCCGATATTGAAAATTGAAAAAGATAATGAAAAGAAAGAAATGCTTTTTGAACTGAAATACCAGATGTCTTTAACAATAGGCCAGAGATTCAAGATGATGTTGAAAAAGTCAGAAGAAATGAAAAAATTACTGGAATAAAGTGGACACAGAAAAGCGGCGCAGGTTATTAAACGAACAGAAGGAAGTGGCAGACCTCAGGAAATAGAAGAATTCTTTTTACGAAATATTAAGAAACTTAAGACAAAAAAGCTCCAGGAGTAAATTATAAACATGGAAGAGACAAGGCACGAAAGGTTTAAAAGGGTTGCATCTAAAAGAACTAATGAGATTCTTGAGAAGATAAGGATACTTGGGAACTGTTCAAATAAGAGTTCCTACGAATATACAGAGGAAGAGGTAAATAAAATTTTCTCTGAGATTGATAAACAATTAAAGTTTACTAAAGCCAAGTTCTTGGGGGGGAAGAGGGAGAGGTTTAAGCTATGAAAAGGAAAGCTTTTATGTTGACATATTCGTATCCATATCGTAGACTAATTGTAGGACATTAAGTATTATATGGAGGTGAAAAAGTGAAATTTATAACTGTAAGAGACTTCAGGATAAGACCCGGTTCCGTATGGGAGAGCCTTGAGAAAAATAATGAGGTTGTAATTACCTCAAACGGCAAGCCCATAGCCCTCTTAACCGGGGTAAGCGATATCAATTTTGATGAAACCTTAAAGGCCATTCGCCGGGCAAAGGCAGAGCTTGCCTTATCAAAAATGCGAGCAGCCTCTCTTGAGAAAGGGTTGTCCAAACTCAGCGATAAGGAAATTGAAGCAGAGATAAGAAGCGTCAGAAAGGCAAGAAAATCTTAAATTGCATCTGCTGATTACAGGAGACAATATTGCGGATTGTTTTAGATACTAATGTTTTGATCTCAGGCATTATCACCCCCTTCGGGAACGCGGCAAGAATTCTTGATATGATAGTGCTTGGAGAAATACATACATTGTATGATGACAGGATACTGGCAGAGTATCGGGAAGTTCTGCATAGGCCAAAGTTTGGTTTCGAAAGGGACGTTATTGAAGAGTTTTTGACTCTTATTGAGTCCGAGGGATCTAAAGTTACATCAATTCCGCTTAACGAAGAAATGATAGACAAGGACGACATCCCATTTATTGAAACGGCTATAACCGGGCTGGCGGATGTTTTAATCACCGGCAATAAACGGCATTTTAAAGGAAAGGCAACGAGGCGAATTAAAATTATGACACCTGATGAGTTTTTGAAATTCTGGAGGACAAGAAAAAAATGAAAACTGCCCAAACTCACAAAGGCGAAGTTTCTGGTGGGGAAAAGGGAGAGGTTTAAACTGTGAAGGACCTTTTTTTAAGATCACAATTTGTGACCTCAAGAGTGGAGGATAAATGAAAGAACTGATTCCTGTGGAACTAATTGAAAAGAAGATATATCTGATTCGCGGCGGAAAGGTTATGCTTGATAGGGATTTGGCCGAACTGTATGGCGTGAAAACTCGTGTACTGAATCAGGCGGTACGCAGGAATATTGAAGTTTTCCAGAGGACTTTATGTTTCCTTTAACCCGTGAGGAGATTATGAGGATATCACAAATTGTGACATCCTCTGGGCATGCAGCAGAGACCCTGAAATTTGCTAAAAGCGTAATGGTATTTACAGAACACGGCGTGTCCATGCTCTCCAGCGTTTTGAAAAGTCCTATAGCTATTCAGGTGAACATTCAGATTATGCGTACATTTGCAAAGCTTCGGGAAATCATGTCACATCACAAAGATCTGGCAAGTAGACTTGATGAGCTGGAAAAGAAATATGATGCACAATTTAAGATAGTCTTTGATGCCATCCGCGAACTGATGAAACCGATAGAAAAGCATAAAAGAAAAATCAGTTTTCTAATCCCTTAGCAGAGTTCCACGGGTTTACCCGTGGGTGAATGCCAAAAAGGACAATCAGGCGAAGCCTGTAGCAGTAAGTGCCACGGGCTTGCCCGTGGGAATCTACGAGAAAAGGAGGGACTAAAAGAAGGGTGAATAAAATTTTCTCTGAGATTGATAAGCAGTTGAAGCTTACAAAAGCTAAGTTTTTGGGAGGGAAAAGGGAGAGGTTTAAGCTGTGAAGGATAAGGCATTCATTGTCCCTGTCGAGAAGATTGAACGATCAATACTTTTTATCAGAGAAGAAAAAGTTATGCTGGATGTAGACCTCGCTAATCTCTATGGTGTGACTACTAAGCGACTTAATGAGCAGGTAAAACGTAATAGAAACCGTTTCCCTGAAGACTTTATGTTCCAGCTTACTGAAAAAGAGAAAGCTGAGGTGGTCGCAAATTGCGACCACCTCAAGATGCTAAAGTTTTCGCCACATTTGCCTTATGCGTTTACCGAACATGGTGCTATTATGCTTGCTACTGTGCTGAACAGTTCTGTTGCAGTACAGGCAAGCATTCAGGTAGTAAGAGCATTTATTAAATTGCGTGAACTGATAGCAACACATAAAGAATTTGCCCGTAAACTGGATGAAATGGAAAAGAAATACGATGCACAATTTAAAATAGTTTTTGATGTTATTCGTCAGCTTATGTCTCCTCCTGAAAAAGACAAAAGAAAAGTTGGGTTTTTAAGAGAAAAGGAGAGACAAAAATAAGAGTAAATAGGATTTTCTCTGAGATTGATAAGCAATTGAAGCTAACAAAAGCAAAGTTTCTGGCGGGGAGAAGGGAGAGGTTTAAGCTGTAAAGGGGCTAATAAAGAAGGATTTTCTTAAGAAGGAAAGCGAAATGAAGGAACAAAAAAAATTAGATAAATTAAGTGGTATGGATATTGTACTTTATTCACTTTATCTCCTAGGCGGATGGCAAAAGCGTGTTCATACGGAGGACATTGCTTTAAAGTGTTTCCAAGTAGCTCCTTCCAAATTTTCTTGGGTAAAATACCCACAGTATCCCGATCTTACGCCCGCTCGTTTTGCGCTGGAAGCGGCCAAAAAGCCGGAATGCGGAGCACTAGTAAAAGGGGAAAGCGAACGGAAAAGGACAGTCAAAAGTGTTGGAGGATGGATGCTAACTGTTGAGGGGATTAAATGGATAAAAGTGAATAAACCACGAATCGAACAATATTTAGGTAAACATAGGCCAACAGGAGACCGCTTACATACAGATCGAAAATTAAAAGAATTACTTAGAAGTGTCGCCTTCAAAAAATTTATGGATTATGGAGAAGACGCAGAAATTTCGCATGCTGAGTTTGCCGAATCGCTTGTTTGTACTGTAAACACAAGAGCAGAAGTGTTAAGCGACCGATTAGAACAACTTCACTCTATAGCCGAAGAGTTGAAAAAAGAAGAAGTCAAAAATTATGTGAATTTCTGTCAAAGTAAGTTTGCCCTACTTTTAGAAAAGAGAGGAGGTGTAAGAAATGCCAAAAGTTGAAATTCCAACTGAATGGGATCTCGGTGCAACTCGGCGATATAAACGCCAAAATATGGAAAAAGCAATGAGAGGAAAAATTGAACGTGCGTTGGTAGAACTGGTTACGAACTCTGATGACAGTTATCGAGATTTAGAGGATGAAGGGAAACAGGTCTCAGGAAAAATACGGGTAGAAATAGAAAGGCGAAAAAAAGGACAACCTTCAATTGTGATAGTACGGGATAGAGCAGGGGGAATGAATAGACTGGAGATGTACAATAAACTTGGCGAATTAGGCAAAAGAACCTCAGGATTTGAAACAGGGAAACTACGGCGTGGGCTTCATGGACGAGGGGCAAGAGATGTTGCTGCTTTTGGAATCATTCATTTTGAAAGTATTAAATATGAAGAATATAATCACCTGATTATTCCTCCTTCCTTAAAATGTCGATTCACAGAACCTCGACATAAGAAAGTCACTGAGGAAATACGGAAGAAACTCGGCATACCGAGAGGTAATGGCACGGTGGTTACTGTTGAGGTTGAAAGCCGGTTTAAAGTCCCGCAACATGAAACTCTATTGAAAGAATTTTACCGATATTACAGTCTGCGAGACTTATTTTCTAATGCTAACAGAGAAGTAGTACTTGTAGATCTGAATAAAAATAGGGAAGATCCCTTGCGTTATAGTTATCCCACTGGCGAAGTGGTATTTAATAAAGATTTTTCAGTCCCCGGATATTCTGGAGTTACAGCACATCTCGTTATTCGTAAACATACAAGTTCTTTTGAGCAAGGCACTCTTCCATATAGAGAGGGTATTTTGATTAAAAGTGCAGCAGCAATTCACGACTGCACCTACTTTTGGTTAGAATCAGAGCCTTTTTCTTGGAGATTTACAGGTGAGTTATATTGCGAATTTATTGATGAATTAGTTCGCGAATATGACGACAGGGAAGAAGCAAATCCAGATAATCCCAATCATCTCTCGAGTTTCAATTTTATTCCCCACACAGTTTCAGGTTTATTCCCCACCTTTTTTCTGTGTTAAATTATAGAACTCATCCTGAGAAGATGTCCATTATCCTGTAGAAATGCATCACCTCCTTT
>VGWY01000053.1 GCA_016873575.1 Nitrospira sp.
GTTTTCAAAAGGATGCAGGTGATATTTCATTGTGATAGCCAGGGTTTTCAAAAGGATGCAGGTGCCATTTCTTTGCGTTATCTGCACCGAATATCCTTTGCTCATTTTTTATAAGTGAGAATGAATATTTTTGAGTTTCAGCGTTGTGAAAAATACTGATAAAAGTAACTGAATCTATAACGGCTTTAATCTTAACAACAGGCTCATCAATCAACTGGATCTCGATGCCCTGAATGAAATTGTATTCTGAGCATGCAAGGATTATTTGCTTTGCATAGTCAAAGGCATTCATTATGCCAGTGTGGAGAGTAAAGTCCTGTATTTATTCAGCCTGCTGTTCATGCCTTCCCATTCGAGATAATCTCTTTCGACGTCGTAACTGTAAGACCAAGATGTATCTTCCTTCTGAAACTTTTCTGAAAACTCCTTAAAAGACATTTTATACTTATCTTCTAAGGTCTTGATTTCCGCCTCAATCTTTTCTATCCTGTGTTCAACAGCATCTTTCAATATAGTAAGTATCGCAATTTCTGCCCTTGGTTCTCCGGTAATATCCATCAAAGTTTTTGATATATTAAGTGATACTGTCATCTTTTATACCTCCATATATTTAAATTATATCATGCATTTCATTTACATATAAGGTATTCTGACAGAATAACCTCTCTTGGTCCTGATGTATCGGCAGCCGTCTCAGAAATATGCTCTTTAAAAAACTCCTGGGGTATCCCGCTCCTAAGGATCGATAGTATCTTTAAGGGTTCTTGCATTCCTGTAAAAGCATTTACCAATTTTTTTGCTGTTTGTTTTGGGAGTGCCCCTTCCTCTACAATTGTTAGTAGTTTATTAAGATATTCCTCATCGTCTTCTGTGAAGCCTTTATAGTCTTTAATTGCCTTAATGGTCTGTAATAGCTTTGATTCATAGCTTCTGCTGCCGGGATGTTTTAATTGCCTTACCTCATCTGCTGTTGCCAGTTCGAATTCTTTTTTATTAGCATCTAAGTAATCGTAAAAGTCTTTCGGCAAATTTTCTTTGGGAGTATCTTTCTCCGCCTTTAAGATTTCTACAGCCTTGAAAAAGTCTACCTCTTCTACGCCCTGTTTATTAGCGCTGAAAATCTTACGCAGTTTTCCTTTACGGAAGAAGGTTGTAACGCCATTAAATCCCCCCTCGCCCCCCTTTGCTAAAGGGGGGATGGGGAGATTATACTTTTTTGCAGTTCTTGCTTTTTTGGGTAAACGCTTTATTCTGTCAAAAAAATCCGGGTTATTATCCCTTACCTCCCGAATAACTTTTAAATATTTAAGTTCACTCTCTTCCTCTTCGTCCTCGCCTGTGAGTAATTTCTTTGAGCTTAAACGATTGAATAATTCATGCGATTGAATGGGTTCACCATCGGTCAGTAGTTTTGCATCGGCACCAAGCATTTCAATAAAAGCATTTATCTTTGCCTCTGCTGCAGCCTTTAACCCGATTTCAGATTCTGCCTGAACCGTCGGGAAAAAATTATACGCATAAATCTTATCGAATTTCGTATCTACGCGGTTGATCCTACCCACACGTTGTATTACCCTTGTAGGGTTCCACGGAATATCGTAATTGATAACGACATTAGAACGGTGCAGGTTAACGCCTTCTGAAAGAACTTCAGTTGTAATTAAAATTCTATAATCATCTTTAGGATAACGAGCTCTGGCATCGAAATTCTCTATAACCTTTTCTTTTATAGCAGCCCCTGAGCTTCCAGAAAAACCAAGCACTGCATTCTTAAACTGTTTGCTTATATGATTTTCAAGATAGTCTGCTGTTTCTTTAGATTCCGTAAATACTATCAGTTTGTTTTTTTTGAGGATGTTGTCATTTTCAAGCAGTTTAAGGAATTTCTCAATCTTCGGATCATAGTCTATTTTCATCCACATATCATCAACCTGTTTTAGAATTTTCAGGTCATTTTCTAAATCTTTCCTGAAGCTTTCATCAAAGTCCTCTGACTTATATTCTTCCGCCTTGTCTTCATCTATCAGGCGTTGTATCGCTTCTTCATCATCATTTTCGAGTAATTCGAATACTTTATTTATATGCTTTTTGCTTACAAAGACCCTTCCTTTGTCGTATTCCCTTATAAATGTCTCATAGGATTTTATAAACCTTCCAAGTGTGTTTTTGAATGCAAAGAAACTGCTTTCAAGGCGCTTAACAAGGAGTATTTTCATGAATTTACCCATATTAATCTGGGATAGCTGTTCAGGTTGAGTGATTCCAGCTTTCAGATATAAAAGGGACGTGTATCGAGCATATTTGAAGGCGGTCGAAGTTGCAAGTTTAATGGTTTCTGTGAAGATTTTGTCCAGCTTTGTGTCAAACTCGTAAAGAACCTGTTTTGGATCTGCAACATCGGGAAATTTTAAATCTTGTTTTTTGAGGTCGTCCTCAAAATATCTTACAATTTCATTTCTGGTTCTTCTTACCATTAAATACTTCAAGACATTTTCCCTTATTTCTTTAGCGTTTTCTCTGGTTACCTTAATAAATTCGTCATAGTCTTCAAACCTATCGAGATTTTTCAATTTCTCCTGAAGACGATTAAAAAATTTCTCAAGGTCACGGACTTTGGGATTAGGCAAAGTGCAATTGCGGGCTTTTTGAAATAATTTCAACTGGCTTAAGATATCTTTAGGTGTATTGTTAAGAGGTGTGGCTGAAACCAATATTACCCTTTTACCCCTGCAAATCTGTGCAAGTTTCTCATAACTGATATTTGTCTCAGTACGGAAACGATGTGCCTCATCAATAAAAACATTCTTATATCTGTCTGTGCCTTCCTTGATAATATCATCCAGCTTGCCGATTGATCTGAAATAGGTTCCTCTGACTCCGAAATCACGAAATATATTCGTCCATGAGCCGGGGTTTTTCTCATCCAAAAGCGCAGGTGGGGCTATCACCAGATGTCTGCCATTTAGTTGTTGTGCTAAAAGTGCGGAGATATAGGTCTTACCTAAACCAACGACATCTGCTAAAAATACCCCACCGTATTCCTCAAGCTTTGACTTGGCATCTACAACTGCTTCTTTCTGATACTGATATTCAACAAAGTTCTCTGGCAAGTATGTAGACGATATTTCGTCCGGCGTTCTACTTATCTTTTCTCCAAAATATTCGTACAGGAATTTCAGATAAAGTTCATACGGCGCGATGCTATTATTGAGCCACGTCCTTGTGTTAATCGTTTCAATATAATCCTCTGAAACCGGAACTGACTTTCTCCAGAGTTCGTTGAATTTCTCTAAGGCAAAATCATAATCAGCTCTGTTTTTGAGCTCGACATTGAACTCCAGATTATCTATTAGCCCAGCTTTTGTAAAATTACTTGAACCAGTTATAACCCTTCCCACGTCTCTATCCCCTTCTCCAAAGGTCATTATATACACCTTTGCATGGATGGAGGAATGCGGGTATACCCTAATCTCCAATTTGTCAGATTTTATCCATTCGATGAACTTCTCTACACCATCTTGGACCTCCTGCTTGTCTGGAGCGGTTTCCATTTCATAAATAACATTTTCTTTGAAATCATCCTTCGCTTCGCTGTGAGACAGGTGAAAAAATCCCCCCATCCCCCCTTTGCTAAAGGGGGGTAAGGGGGGATTAGCTTTCTGTATCAACTCATATGCATATCTATTGAGGCTGATACCTACAAGAATTCTAATTTTTTCCGTTTTCTCAAGGGACTCATAAAGTTTAAAGAACCCACTCGTTTTGAAAAAGCCCACAAGCACATCAAAGAAGCGGGTGTTTTGTTCGATGGTAACTTTGAATCTATCAAGAAGGGTCTGATCTGATTCATTGGTGAAAAAAGTGAGATCTGTAATTATTGGTTTGTGTTTTATAGCATACTTTTCAGGCATACAGTAAAGTATAAGGATTCTTGACAATTTTTCAAGGATTTAACGATTATCAGGGGCTTGGCCGAGTTTCACTTGGAGCTCGCCCGTCTGGAAAGGAGAGGGACAACCCAGAACTTGTTTCAGGGGAAGGCATAATGCTTGCCTCTCTATGATTTGTGGACTGGCATGGGCTTGAAGCTGAAGTGTAAGGGAAATGAATGCCATGGAAGTCAACGATTACCCTTATTGATTAAAAACAAAATATGCTACAATATCGCCGTGGAAAGAAGGCGTGCTAAGAGAATAAGGGTTTCTTTAAAGGCTGAACGTATCTCAGGCAACGAGAAGTATGCAGTATTTATAGAGAATATTTCCGAACATGGTATTCAAATGATAACCTCACCTTCAAACACTCATAAGAAATATATTCCTGGACAAGACATGGAGTTGAAATTCCGTCTCTCTTCAGGAGAAACTCTCAATCTCAACTGCAAAGTGAGGTGGGCATATTACAAAACTCCGCCGGAAAGGTTAACAGACAGTATAGGCCTGGAAATTATAGACCCGCCCTTAAAATACATCGAATTTGTCAGTGCCTTGTCCTAATTTCGCGCTTCATATCTCTACTCACTCATCCTGCTTGACTCTTATATCGCTATAGCCTGTCAACACCTGACCCTCAACGACTTGATCCGGAGGTGGTAAAGAAGGACCTGTCCTATCTCGCAGTAAATCTAAAAGTCTTCATCCTCTTTTTTCGAGCCTCTGTTTGTTTTCGCTTGATTTTTACAGAGGGTTTTTCATAAAACCTTCTTCTTTTTATTTCCCTGAAGAGCCCTTCTTTCTGAAGATGGTTCTTCAGGGATTTCAAGGCTCTTTCAATGTCGCTCCCATGAACCTTTATCTCCAAATACCTATCTCCCTCTTCTTTCCGAGTATTTTCCTCCGCCAAAACCACCTCGTTTTCCACCACCAAAACCACCGCCGCTTCTATTGAAACTGCCCCTTTCTCTCTTTTGCTGTGGTCTTGCCTCAGAAACAGTGAGTGTCCTTTCCATGAGAACCGTTCCATTGAGTGCTGAAATTGCCTTTTTCGTTTCCTCCTCTGATGACATCTCAACGAAACCAAAACCTCTGGCCCGTCCTGTTTGTGCATCTGTTATAATTTTTACTGATTCAACTTCTCCATGTTGGGAGAAGAGTTCCCTGATGTCATCCTCTGATGCATTGAACGAAATGTTCCCTACGTAAATCTTTGTACCCATAGTTTACCCTCCAAAAAAATCCCCAGAGCTTTTTAAAGTCCGGGGTCCTTTAGCTTTGAAAAGCTGTGCACTTAGTATAGACGAAATACATCTAAATTGTATAGTGGGGGCTGCCTGGATATTTTGGGGGTATACTTTATGTTCAATATCAAGTGGCGTTTACATGAATGCTGGCTGAAAGCCCCGACTTCAGTCGGGAAGCTTCACTTTCCGTATCCAATTGGAAGGCCGGTTTCATAAAGCCTCTCGGGCAATATCCCGACCTCTGCAACCGCTGCCCGTGGCGTTAAAACTTTATTTGATCTTGCCAGGGTGATAAAGATACCCTCGTAATACATGATGCCAATGTCTGCGATGAATTCCTTTTCCGGGGTAACATCAATATACCAGCTTCCTATCCTGTCATTCACTGGTATATCACAATAGCTATTTGCATCACTGCAATCGAGATCAATGTCGGTAACATCATATACCCTCATGTTCAGATTACCTCCAAAGATCTTCAGGGTGTCTTCTCTCACTTCCCAGAAGGCAAAGAGTTTATACGGATCAACAATCATGAGGGTGATGCTGTTTTCACCATATTCTGCTGGGAGTATTTCAAATGGGGTGGGTGGAAATTTTTCTTCCTTTACAGGATAAGTTATCTTTTCTCCTTTAATCTTAGCCTCAACTTTTTTCGCGGGGATTCCAAGAGGTTTCTTAATATCAACTTTAATTTCTGCTTTTGGAGGAAATTTTTTCTCTGCCTTTATAGTAACTTTCTTCTTTAATTGTTCCTTTACTTTTGCAGGCTTTTTCTTAATAGATGTTTTAACAGCCTCTTTCTTTTCTATCTTTTCCTTCCCCTTTTTTGATTCTTTCCTTATAGCCTTTACTGAAGGTTTTAGCTCTTTTATCTTTGCAGAACCCTTCTTAATCTCTTTTTTTGTCTCTTTCTTCAGTGCCCTTTTCGTAGATGTCTTCTTTTTTATTTCAACCTTAACCATCGTCTTTTTCTCTTTTGGCTTAGGTTTCGGTGCTGTTTTGGAGGGAGTTTTTGACTTTTTCTGCATGGATTTTTTCCCTGTTATTGTTTTCTTTGTTTGCTCGGTACCTTTTTTCTTAACTGACTTTTTGGTGCTCTCTTTTTTCTCGGGCGCTTTCTTTTTCCCCATATCCCCTCCTTTGAGGTATATTGTAGCAAAATTTTGAATTTTTCATTTTTAATTTTGAATTATGCATGTGCCTCTGCCCAGTTCTTTCCATAATTGATATCAACCTTCAGCGGTACCGAAAGGCTTATAACACCTTCCATTCCCTTTTTCACAATATCCTGAACGATTTTGAGATCTCCTTTAGGAAGCTCGAATAAAAGCTCGTCATGAACCTGCAGAATCATCCTTGCCTTAAGCCCCCTGTCTCTCAATTCCCTCCAGATACGGATCATTGCAATCTTAATGACATCGGCTGCTGTCCCCTGTATGGGAGAATTTATTACCAGTCTTTCACCCTGTTGTCTTATTGTTGCATTCTGGCTTTTTAGTTCAGGGATTGCTCTCTTTCTGCCGAAGAGTGTTGAGACATATCCATTCCTTTTTGCTTCTTCAAGTGTTTCCTCTATATATTGTTTGACCCCGGAATGTCTTTCAAAATACTGCTCTATATATTTTTTTGCATCCTCTTTTGAAATACCAAGGGCCTCTGATAGACCGAATGGAGAAATACCATAGATAACGCCGAAATTTACTGTCTTTGCAATCCTCCTCATATCAGGCATAATCCTATCTATTGGGATGCCAAAGAGTTCCGATGCTGTCCTTGCATGGATATCAAGGTTATTTTTGAAGGCATCAATAAGACCTGCGTCCTGACTCAGATGAGCGAGAATCCTTAATTCAACCTGTGAATAGTCGGCGGAAAGCAGGAGGTTTCCTTCTTCTGCAATGAATGTCCCTCTCATCCGTTTCCCCCATTCGCCCCTGACAGGGATATTCTGTAAATTTGGGTCACTGCTGCTCAGCCTTCCGGTAGCTGTGGCAGCCTGATTAAATGAGGTATGTATGCGGCCAGTCTGGGGATTGATGAGTGTTGGTAACACATCCACATAGGTTGTCTTAAGCTTGTACAGGCTCCTCCAGTTCAGTATCTCGTGTGGCAATTCATGGGATGCTGCAAGCTCTTCCAGTACACCAACCTCTGTTGAAAAGCCTGTCTTTGTCTTTTTCCCCGGCTTGAGGCCAAGGGTGTGGAATAAAACCCTGCTCAGTTGTTTTGGTGAATTGATATTGAATTCTTCGCCGGAGAGAAAATAGATTCTCTTCTGAATGGAATCAAGCTCTCTCTCAAGTTCTTTTGAAATATCATTGAGTGAATTGATGTCTATTTTTACACCGGATCTTTCGATATCTGAAAGGACATTGATAAGAGGCATCTCGATTTCAAAATAGACACTCTCAAGATTTGCCTCTTTCAACATCTTTTCAAATAAAATCTCTTTTAGTTCAAATGCAATCACTGCATTTTCTGAAGAATACGTCGTTGCCTCTTGTAGGGGGATATCAGCAATAGATGCCCTTTTATTCAGCACCTCGGTCAGGTCTTTTTTCTTATATGAGAGGTATTCGATTGCAACATCTTCAAGGGAGTGGTTCGGTTTGTTCGGGTTTAACAGATATGATGCAATCATTGTGTCATACAGTTTCCCTTTCGTGAGGATGCCATTCTGTCTGAGGATCATAATGCCATACTTTATATTATGGCTTATCTTGGGGATTCCGGCATTTTCGAACAGAGGAGCAATTATACTGAGTGCATCATTTTTAGTAATCTGTAAAGGAAATCCTTCACCTGAGGCGGATGAATGTGATAGGGGGATATAGTATCCAGTGCCGCTCTCTTTACTCAATGAAAACCCCACAATACTTGCAGTCATCGGATTCCTATCTGTGGCCTCAATACTAAAAGCAAACTCCCTATGGGTCGTGGACATATTGATAGCTGATACTATCTCTCCCAGTCTGTCTAACGAACGTATAAGCTCATGCTTTCGGTCTCCACCCGCCTCTGCCGGGATGAGTTTCAGGAGGCTACTGAATTCGAATTCGCTGAACAAGGACAGGAGTTTTTGCCATTCCGGCTCTTGTAAGGAAAATTCCTCTACATCAAAATCAACAGGTACAGAGGTATTAATGGTAGATAGTTTTTGACTTAACCGCACCAAATCGACATTCTCTGCAATAAGCATTCTGAGTTTCTCTTTCCCTATCCTTTCCGGATGAGCGAGAAGTTCTTCGATGCTCTTGAATGTAAGGAGAAGCTCCCGTGCTGTCTTTTCGCCGATTCCCTTAATACCAGGGATATTATCAACTGCATCTCCTGTGAGGGCCATAAATTCAGGAACTCTTTCAGGACCGATCCCGAATTTTTCTTTCACATATGCTTCATCAAGGATACGGTCTTTCATGGGGTCATAGATTTTTATATGTTCATCAATAAGCTGCAGCATATCCTTGTCTGAGGTAACAATAAATACATTTACCCCTCTTTGAGCAGCTTCCTTTGCTACAGTACCTATAATGTCATCTGCCTCATACCCTGGTAACTCAAAGATCTTAATGTTGAATGCCCCAAGCACCTCCCGTATATGTGGCAGTTGCTGGATGAGTTCATCCGGTGTCTCAGGTCGCTGTGCCTTATACTCCTCAAAAAGCTTATGCCGCTCTGTCGGAGCATATGAGTCAAAGGAGACAGCTAATCCATCAGGTCTTTTTTCTCTTATGATTTTAAGGAGTGTGTTTGTAAATCCATAAATTGCATTTGTGGGAAGACCCTTTGAGTTCGTCAGTCCCCTGATTGCATAATATGCTCGATAGACATAGGAATTGCCATCAATAAGGTAAAGGTTCATGCTGATGTAGTTCCTATAATAAATATATCTCTCCTCCGGGTCAATATCTGGAAGATTATCTGGAAGATTACCTGTTGACACCAAATCCAGCGATAAAGGCTTTAAGTCATGGTTACCGCAGGTTTTTAGTTCAAGTTTGCTTTTTTGAGAAGTAATTTTTTATGCTAAGAATATACATTTTGGAGGAGGAAAAGAATGACAATAACAGATAAGGCTGCCGAGAAGGTAAAGACCATACTGGCCGGTGAAGGCAAAGAGAACTGGGGCATCAGGATATTTGTTGCTGGAGAAAGCTGCTGCGGGCCCTCCTATGGCCTTGATTTACAGGAAGAGCAGATGCCTGAAGATGAAGTCGTAGAAAAAAATGGTTTGAAGGTTTTCATGGATAAACAAACGTTAGAAACCCTTTTAGGAAGGCAGTTCGACTATTATGTCGGTGAAAATGGAGAAGGTTTTGTCTTTACAGGCGGTGTTTCATCATGTGGTACTGGTGGTGATTCGTCTTGTGGTTCGGGTTGTAGCTCATGCGGATAGAGAATTCACGGTAAATCAATGTTTCCAATCCACAGACCAAGAAGGTTAAGAAGAAATGAAACCATCAGAAAAATGGTGAGGGAGACCTCTCTTTCTACGGATGATTTCATCTATCCTCTTTTCGTCACTTACGGTAAATGCGTAAGAAAAGAGATTTCATCAATGCCAGGATGTTTTCAGGAATCTGTTGACAAAATTGTTAAGCATGCGAAAGAAGTCTATTCCCTGGGGATTCCCTCTGTGATGCTGTTTGGCATACCAGAACATAAAGACGAGATCGGATCCAGCGCATATGACGAGCACGGGGTTGTTCAGAATGCGATCAAGGCAATAAAGGATGCAGTCACTGAATTATATGTTATTACCGATGTCTGCATGTGCGAATATACAAGCCACGGTCACTGCGGTGTCATAAAAAATAGAGATGTACAGAATGATCCGACCCTCGAACTTTTATCAAAAGAGGCTGTTTCACATGCAAAGGCAGGGGCAGACATGGTCGCTCCATCAGACATGATGGACGGTCGGGTTGAGGCGATCAGATTTGCACTTGATGAAGAAGGATTTTCAGAAATTCCTATCATGTCGTATGCGGTGAAATACGCGTCGGCATTCTATGGGCCTTTCAGAGAGGCGGCAGAGTCTACTCCCCAATTCGGTGACAGGCGCTCCTATCAGATGGACCCTGCAAATAGAAGAGAGGCGTTGAAAGAGGTAGCCCTTGACATCGAAGAAGGCGCAGATATTGTTATGGTGAAACCTGCTCTCGCTTATCTTGATATTATCTCTGATGTAAGAGATGCCTTTGATGTCCCGGTTGCAGCTTACAATGTAAGTGGTGAATATTCACTTGTTAAGGCTGCTGGAAGGCTTGGCTGGATTGATGAAAAGCGCGTCATGATGGAGATACTCACATCAATCAAGCGAGCCGGTGCTGATTTAATCCTCACCTATTTTGCAAAAGAAGCAGCAAAGATTCTGAATAAATAATAAACAGAGTTCATTGAGAAAAAAATAAATATGTTTCTCTGTGTCCTCTGTGGTTAATGGTATTATTGGATCAATAATTCAGGCTAAATAATATCCACGAGGGTTATATCAAATGTGAGATCTTTTCCTGCGAGTGGATGATTAGCATCCATAGTGAATGCTGTCTCAGATTTTCCAATCACAGTAGCTACTATCTGCATACCATCATTCCGAGCCATTGGGACTGGTTCACCAATTTCCGGCTCAAAACCTTCAGGTGCCCTCTCTCTCTCAAACTCAAATATAAATTCATCCCTGTGCGGCCCATATGCATCTTCCATCGGAATCCTGATTGTCTTTAATTCACCGGATCCCATCCCGATAACACCCTTTTCAAATGCAGCTAAAAACTGCCCCTCACCTATTACGAATTCCAATGGTTGCGTGTCTTCTGAGGAATCAAAGATACTGCCATCATCGAGCTTCCCGGTATAATGCACTTTTACTGTATCGCCTTCTTTTGCTATTGCCATGTAAACTCCTTTAATTTTTTTTGATTATTATACACATTATTAAAAATTATATGCTACTACCAAGGCAGTATATCTATCACTTATCAAGGGCAAGATAACAAGGTTTCCCTCTCCTCCCTTGGAATGCAGACTTACAATTTTTTTGCCTATAAAGTATCCAAGGGCTGAACCAAAGAATACATCCGATGTCCAATGGTTCTTGTCATTGACCCTCGATAGAGCAGTTAATGTAGCAATGCCGTATGCCAATGGAGGAATCAACGCCTTATCTTCGTATTCTGAAGCTATTACAGTTGCTATCGCAAATGAAAAAGATGCATGTCCAGAGGGGAAAGAGCGGCAGCATCCCGCAAAACTCGGTCCGTCCCATGTATTGTATGGTGCTCCGAACCTGGGCCTATGTCTGTGTGTGGCTAATTTTATTGCCTGCGTAAAAACACCTGTCACTACAAAACTTTCAAGGCTCAACAGGGCTGCCCTTTGTGCCTTTTTATTTTCAAAAAGATATCCATAGGAATAGAGTATACCTAAGGGTGGTAAAAACCGATAGGGATTAACAAACCTTGAAATCTCATCAAGGGTGTCACTTCGGTTTTCTTTAACCCAATCCTGTATTTCCTGATCAAAAGCATAGAATCCTGCTGTTATTCCAATGATGAGAGAAGCTTTTATCCAGTCTGATTTTTCCCAATGAAATGGTGAAACAAGGATATTCTTTGTATCTGAGATATATCCCTTGAGATAATCTGTGTTAAGCTTTAATTCGGGTTTTTTCTCTTGATCGTCTTTTGTCTGAATTTCCTGACAAAGGTTATCAGAGGGAGGCTTTTCTTCAGTTGATGCAGCAAATGATGTGTCAAAAATTCCGATAATAAATAAAAAGGCAGTAAGATATATCTTTAAAAAAATAATCACTTAGGTAGTTTATTCAGGTTTTGGGCATTAAGCGTAAATTTATTAAAACTTATTAAAACGATTCTCCCTGCAACTTCTGCAGAATTTTATTCTGCAATTTCTGGTTTGTAATGGAAGAGATGTGGTCGTTATGAAAGTTCATCTGACAAGGCTTTCAACAAGTCTCTTCAATGATTTCATCTCTTCATATATAACGCTCACGACAAAAGCCCTCAGGGTGTTCAAATCTCCCTTATTTGATTTCTGCATTGCAGTTATATATTCAGCCCGTCTTATTGGAGGAATAATCACAGGACAGTAGCCGTTTTTCATAGTCAGAATACTTAACAAAAGTCTTCCGATCCTTCCATTGCCGTCAGTAAAAGGATGGATTAACTCAAATTCAGCATGCAGGTCGCTTGCCTGTTCAAGAATGTGTTTATCTTCAACATTCGTATTTAAGTTCGCAATATACTTTTTCATCAGTTCAGGAACTTTCTGATAATCAGGAGGCAGATAATCGGTTCCCGTGATGATGATGTTTTTCTGTCTGTATCTGCCTGCATTCTCAAAATCTATCTGCTGAAAAAAGAGCTTATGGAGAAACAAAATATCTTCCTCTGATATGTGCCTGCCCATCAGGGTGTAAATATGGTCATAAGCCTTTGCGTGTCCTATTGCCTCATAATGTTCTCTCAGGGATTTTCCGCCTATTGTTATGCCGTCTTCGATAATAACCTTTGTCTCCGACTCTGTAAGCGTATTGCCCTCGATTGCATTTGATGTGTACGTCAGCCCTATGCGGTAATAATCCCTGAGCTGCTTGACAACATGTTCGGAGAACGGCCTATAGCCGTCGAGGGCGAATTTGATCGAGTTGATTTTATTGAGGATGTCTTTAATTTCTGGTATCATGCCTCTTGCCTTTCAATACAAGCATACAACACTTATCTGCAACTTTTGTGCTCTATTGATTATTTTGTTTACAAACCATATTGCTTCTTTACTGCTCTCAATAAAGCCATCTCCTGGCAATAGTTTTATATACTTCTTTTCATACTCACCCCAATAATTCTGATATTTTACCAATTTTATGCTGTTTACAACTCCCCTTTAAATGTCTTATCAAGAAAGCCCGGCATGAGGGCAATAAGCTCTAAAACATTATGAAAACAACTCCCCCTGCAGCTTCTGCAAAATTTTCTTCTGTAATTTCTGGCTTGTGATGGAGTAGATGTGGTTATGATATGGTTTTTAAAGAGTCTATTTTTTCAAAATGTTTTTTATTGTTCGTCAGGAGGATAAGA
>VGWY01000054.1 GCA_016873575.1 Nitrospira sp.
ATGGCTTGCCTCTTTATAACCGATACCCCTTATGTTCTGAACGAGCCATTCCCTGCATGTATAAACATCATCGTTCCATTGTTTCAGAGCTGCTTTCATGCAAATCTTCCCGTTTTTTGTGAAAAATTTCCTTGCATTTTCAATATACTTTGCCTTGTTATTCTTAAATCTGACATCAAATAATCCCTTCACAATCTGTTCAGCATTCCCTTTGAACAATAAACCTTGTTCTTTTAACCGCTCTATGGCTTCCCAGGAAACTTTAGCCTTTGTTTGGGGAGTAAGGATACAGAAGGCCAACTCTTCAAATTTTTTTTCATCATCAGACTCTAACCAGAGCGTTTCAAAGTCTTTCAGCCTTGAGCATATTTCACCCCTCTTTAAACGATAGAGCTTTTTTATGTGCCTCTTCAATCTTTTTTCTTTAACTTGTTATAGAGTTCTTCACCAACACATTCTTTTGCATACTTACACCACTGTATACATGATTCAATGTCATTGTAGATAGTAAATCCGCACTTTTTGCAGACCACCTCAGTATCGTCAGAGAAGAGCTCTACTTCTTCACCGCACTCAGGACATCTTTTAATTGTAAGTGCAGGAGTTCGCAGATTCGCTGCTCCACCGCATTTATCAAATATCTTGCTCATTTCATCCTCACTTTATAAGCCTTTTAAATTTACTGTATGATCTTTTCTCTATTTCTTCATGAAGACTTTCCCCATATGCATCCATTGTTACAACTGCGGGGAAATCCGCAACATCAAATAACCACATTGCCTCGGCCATACCAAACTCCTTTAGTTTCCAGACATCAACCACCCTTTTCACCCTATCAGCAAGATAAACAGCAGCACCTCCTATTGTGTGAAGGTAAACACAGCTATTTTTCTTCAGGGCATCTATTGTTTTTTTACCCATGCCACCTTTACCCATCACTCCCAGTAGGCCATATTCTGAGATTATCTGATGCTCGTAAATCTCAACCCTCATACTTGTTGTCGGGCCTCCGGCAATAAGCTTGAAACCCTTTTCGGTCTTTCTGATAATAGGTCCACAGTGGTAAAGAATCATACCTTTGAGATTGAACGGTATCTGTTCTGCCTTTAGTCTCTCATGAAATAAAAATTTGTGGACCTTGTCTCTGCCTGTTACAAGCAGCCCATTTATTAAGACCATGTCTCCAACGTGCAATTTCATGACATCGTCTTTTGTGAGAGGGAGGGTTATTTGTTTAGTTTTTAATTTCGAATTTCGAATTTCGAATTTCGAATTTGCCATTTTAGCCTTGCCCTTCTGTTTGCCCAGCAACTTACAGAAACATCAACAAAATATGATGCAGGGTGCCTGTGGTTCACTCCGATCTTTACCACGATTGCTGTTGTTTTACCACCGAGTCCGAGCGGGCCTATACCAAGTTTGTTTATATCATTAAGGATTCTCTTTTCAAGATTTGCTAACACATTATATTTATTTCTGTCTTTTAAGTCCCTCAGCAGTTGTTCTTTCGCAAGTCTTGTTACCTGATCCTTTGAAGCACCTATCCCGACCCCGATAATATATGGCGGGCATCCCTTTCCCTGAGCCTTATATACTGCATCAAGCACACATCTTCTCACACCGTCAAGGTCCCTTTCTGCCTTTAGTTCATCTACCGGCAATTTGTAAATCTGTCCTGCATTCTCACATCCTGCACCCTTGAGCATAAGGTCTATGGTGAGGGTTTTACCTTTTGTTTCTTCAGAGTATAAGATGGGAAATCCCCTGCCTGTATTATCTCCTGTATTTTCTTCAGTCAGGATATCAACTGCATTGGGTCTCAGTGGGATCTCCATTGTTGCGATTCGTGTAGCCTTGATAATCGCTTTCTTTAGTTCAATGTGGCTGACACCACATGGCACCTTTATAAAGAATGTTGGCACACCTGTATCCTGGCATATCGGTCTTCCCGTCTTCCTTGCTAACCGGATGTTTGCAAGTATTGTCGCAAGGATGGAATTTGCGTTTGTCCCTTTTGTCTCTTTTGCATGTGCAGACATCAGTGCGTTCTCAACATCAGGAGGTAATGATGATGCAGCTTTCTTGTAAAGTTCAACTATGCTATCGAGAAGTTTTAGCATTGTTTACATACTAACATTTCTCAATAGGGAAAAAAAGATGATGATTGAACAAGGAATGAATTAGAATTTTTAACTCTATTTGTGATAAATTAATGAAAAATTTAGCAGAAGGAAGGGTTTGAGAAATGCTTAAGAAAAAACAAAAATATGTCGTTGCTGTTGTAGGGGCAACAGGAGCGGTTGGTAATGAGATGGTAAAAACCCTTGCGGAAAGAAATTTTCCGGTGGACAAGCTCAGGCTTTTTGCATCAGAGCGTTCTGAAGGGAAAAAGATGGAGTTCAGGGATAAGGAGATTTCAGTTGAATCCCTGAAGGACAATTCCTTTGGAGGTATTGATATTGCCATCTTCTCAGCAGGTGCAGAAAGGTCAAAGATCTGGGCACCGGTAGCAGCACAGTCAGGATGTGTTGTTGTTGACAATTCGAGCCAGTGGAGGATGGATCCTGAGGTTCCGCTCGTTGTCCCTGAGGTTAATCCGCATGACTTGAAATGGCATAAGGGTATTATCGCAAACCCGAACTGTTCAACGATACAGATGGTAGTTGTATTGAAACCAATACATGATGCAGCAAGGATAAAAAGAGTTGTTGTTACGACATTTCAGTCTGTCTCTGGGACAGGACAGAAGGCCATAGATGAACTCTTGCAGCAGACAACTGATCTGCTTAATTTCAGAGGAGTCAAATGTAATGTCTACCCCTACCAGATAGCATTTAATGTCCTCCCTCATATAGATAAGTTCCTTGAAAATGGCTATACAAAGGAAGAGATGAAGATGGTAAATGAGACGAAGAAGATAATGGGCGACAACTCGATAAGGGTAACAGCAACAACAGTTCGGGTACCGGTATTCAGATGCCATTCCGAGAGTCTGAATATAGAAACAGAAAAAAAACTTACCGCCAACGAAGTAAGAGCAATACTATCAGAAGCACCTGGTGTTGTTGTATATGATGCCCCTGACAAAAATATCTATCCTATTGCTATAGATGTAGCTGGAAAGGATGAGACGTATGTAGGAAGGATACGGGAGGATGAAACGATAGAAAATGGCATTAATATGTGGATAGTTGCTGACAATCTGAGAAAGGGAGCTGCTTTGAATGCAGTTCAGATAGCTGAAAAGCTTATTGAAACGGCGTAAGATTTTTCATTATGAAATTCAGACAGGGCATAGTATTTTCACTCATTCTCGGTCTTATCGACCTCCGAGGGGTCGCATCGACAATTCGCTCAAATACCATGCCCTGTCTGTCTTAGTCCAGTCTTGGGGACTGTCCCCGAAGTGAAGCTCCCCGACTAAAAGTCGGGGCTTCCATGTAAGGAAAATTTTTTCATAAAGCTGGCTTTCATCCCCGACTGAAAGTCGGAGCTTTCAGCCAGCATTCATGCAAAATAGATTTAAAATAGACTATGCAAAAGGTTGATTATATCATTCAAGCCGACTACGTCCTGCCTATGGATGAAGGGCTTACAGTAATTTATGACGGAGCTGTTGCTGTCAAAGGCACAAAAATCCTCGAAGTCGGAACCTCAAAAGAGATTTTAAAAAATTATACATCAGATTCCATTCTCAGGAGAGAAGAGAGTGTTGTATTCCCGGGATTAATGAATACCCATACCCATGCAGCAATGGTCTACTTCAGAGGCATGGCTGATGACCTGCCTTTAAGAGAATGGCTCGAAAATTATATATGGCCGGCAGAGAATAAATGGCTGGGTCCAGACTTTATCTCTGATTCAGTCGAACTTGCCTGCCTCGAGATGCTCAAGGGTGGAGTTACAACCTATAATGACATGTACTTTTATGGGGATGCCGCAGGTGAAGCTACAAAAAGAATGGGCATGAGGGCTGTATTAGGCGTTGGTATTCTGGATTTCCCGTCAAAATCTGCCAGTACCATAGATGAATACTTTGCAAATGCAGAGTCTTTTATAAAGGGCTGGAAGGGAGACAGCCTGATAACTCCCTGTATTGCCCCTCATGCACTCTATACATGTGGTCCTGAAACATTAAAGAGGGCGAGGCATTTTGCTGATACTTTTTATATACCTATCCACATACATCTTTCCGAAACAAGGTGGGAGGTGGATGAGATTAAGAACAGATACAAGATGGCTCCTGTGGAATATCTTGACAGCCTCGGCTTTTTCGATAAAAAGGTACTTGCTGCCCATTGTGTCTGGCTAACAGACCATGAGATTCAGATACTTGCTCAAAGAGGTGTTGGCGTTTCTCACTGTATCGAGAGTAACCTTAAACTCGCTTCAGGTATTGCACCCGTAGTCAAAATGTTAAATGCAGGGGTGAAGGTGACATTTGGAACAGATGGTGCTGCAAGCAATAATGATTTGAATATCCTGAGCGAAATGTCTACAGCAGCCAAGCTTCACAAAGCTGTGTCAGGAGATCCGACTGCCCTCAATGCCAGGACAGCCCTCCTGATGGCAACGAGATGGGGAGCAGAGGTTTTAGGTCTCGGGGAAGTCACAGGAAGTCTTGAGAAGGGGAAGGCTGCTGACCTCGTTATCGTCAATCTCAAAAAACCTCATCTGACGCCGATATACAATATTTACTCCCACATAGTTTATTCGATGAGACCATCTGATATAGAAATGGTAATGGTAAATGGAAAGTTGGTTGTGAATGACAGGGAACTTCTGACCGCTGATGAATCAGAAATTCTTTCTAAGGCAAAAGCCTGGTCCAAGAAGATATTAGAAGACTGTGACTTTTAGTCTGGGCTTCACTTCTGTAAGCATTTATCCATCATATTACTCGCATCTTTGACAACCTGCTGATCCCCTGCACTTTCACCTGCCGAATGCGCCCTCTGATAATATTTCAGCGCATCTTCACACTTCCCCTGTTTCAAAAAGATATTTCCAATTCCCATGAGATCAATGGCTATTTTTTTACTCAATCCAAGGGCTTTATCCATTGAGAGTGCGTCTTCATATAATTTTATGGCTTCTTCAAATTGGTTCAGGCTCGTCTTTGCTTCTGCAATGAGCCTGAGGGAATTGGCAATTTCCTGTACATCATCATATTTTCTATTCAATTCAAGTCCTTTATTCCCATAGATTATTGCAGAGTTCGGGTCTTTGTTCAAAAGGTACATTTTTGCTTTGAGATTGTAAATGCTTCCTTCCATATGGCATCCTGCGCTTTTACAGAAGGATATGGCCTTATCTGTCCATTCAAGGGCAGGATCATATTTTCCGTCATCTGTAAAAAGTAATGCCTTCATAAACGAGGCATCCGTGAGTCTTAATGAACTATATATAATGCCTGATGAATTCAGTATTTCATCAACACATTTATGGGCATTATCTTTATCTCCAAGTTTGCGATAAACAGTTGCCATATTCATCAGATTAATAGCAATACCATCAATGTTTTCAACAGAACGATTGACCTTCAGTGCTTCATGATAAAAATTCAATGCCTTCTTATAATCGCCTTTTTTAAAGGCATGCTCAGCTCTTTGATTGAAATCAATTGCCTTCAGATGGGTATCCGATAAGGTTGGAGGCTTATGACCGCAACCGATATTAAGTAAACAGTAAACAGTAAACAGTAAACAGTAAACAGTGAATAGTGAATAGTGAATAGTGAATAGTTTTTTGTATTCTGTCTTTTTACTGAATACTGAATACTGTTCACTGTTCACTGGCTTACTCATAGCTATCAATCTTCAGTATCTTGTTCTCGGGCACTTCTATATATAAGCTTATGGGCCAAACCTGTTTTACAGAGTCAATAACTTCCCTTGCACTATCTGCTACGTCATTCCCCTTTTCTAAAAGAGATGGAATCTGTGGAGATGCCTGTTCTGTCGCCTTTTTAATCTCATCTGTTGCCTTCTGGACATTTTCCAGACTTTTGTTTACCATTCTTAGCAGATTCGGCATATCCTTATCAAATCTCTTTATCACATTATCTGTATTTTCGATGGTTTGTTTTGAAGAATCGAGAATCGAATTTACCTTCACCATGGCAGTTGTCAAGTTCTTATCGGTATTCTGAATAGCAACGGACAGATTCTTTTCAGTATTCTGAACCAGGGAGTCAAGATACTGTCTTGTGGCAGAGAGATCTCCTGATACCTTCTCGAGATTCCGTAACGTCTGTTTAAAGTTACTCTGCGGATCATTGACATAATGGACTATCTGTTTTATATCCAAGAGAACAGGCTTTATTTCATTCTTC
Source organism: Nitrospira sp. (assembly GCA_016873575.1). GTDB lineage: Bacteria > Nitrospirota > Thermodesulfovibrionia > Thermodesulfovibrionales > SM23-35 > VGWY01. Next base: position 6,335 of record VGWY01000054.1, read on the forward strand.
AATTCCTCTGCCATCTCAGTCAGTCCTTTCTCTCTCTCAAAGACAATAATCCCGTTTTCTGTAATCTGTTTTGCATGTAACGACCCCGGCGTTATTTCGATGATACTCTCACCAATGAGTCCTTCCTTTGTTAATCTCGCCTTGGAATCTGACTTTATCCATTTCATATATTTTTTATTGATAGATAATTCGACCTTTACCCTTGCAATATCATCGAGTGAAAGTTTCTTTACCTTACCTATTTTGAATCCACTGAGCTTTACTGCCTGCCCTTCGGTGATATCCCTTCCACTGTCAGCGACAAAGAATATTTCTGTCTTCGGGGTAAAGACATCCTGCTGTATACCAATAAAGGCAATACCTGCTGCCATTCCTATAAGGGCTATAATGATAAACATGCCTATCTTTTTTTCAATATTGACAAATCTCTCGTCTGCCTCTTTCATTATTTTCATGTTGTATATCCTTTCCCAAAATGTTTTAACACAATATCTGCCTTCACATCTTTGAGAGATTGCTCATCTGAACTTATATAAACAGAGGAACGGCCCGGTTTTTCTGAATGAAAATTGGTGGTCAACCTTACCAATCTTTCTGCCATCTGAAAATTCAATCCTTCAAATAAAGAGTCATATATCATCAAATCCGGATCCATAAGTATTGCCCTTGCCATTCCTATCAGTCTCTTTTCATGAACAGGAAGGGGGCCCGGCAGTTTTTTCATGTATGCAGAAAGTTCCGATATATCCTTCCCCATCTCCTTGAATATATCAAGTACCATCTCTTCAAAATCTTCAGCCCCTTTCCCCATGTGATACCATATCGGAAGTGTGATATTCTCCCATACCTTCAGATTACTGATAAGCCCCCCCTCTCTCCATACCATGCCAATCTTTCTGAAGATTTCAAAAGATTCCTTTTCGGAAATGGAATTGATATCTTTACCGAACAGGAAAACCCTCCCTTCTGCTGGTTTCTGCAGGGCAAGGATGGTGTTTAAAAATATCCTCTTCTGATAATCTGAGCTGGTAATAATTTTGCATACAGAGCTCTCTTTTATCTCAAATGATACTGAAGAAAGATTCTCCACAGTTATATTTTCAAGCTTTATCATAGAAACGATATCAGGGTAATTATACCATCAAATATGAATACTAAAAACAGGCTCTGCATTACCGCAATCGTTGTTACCTGGGGTATCTCAGTTATTGATAACTGTACCCTGAATCCGTGATAGCATGCGACTGTTGAAATGATCATCCCGAATACAGCACTTTTTAATAATGAGATGCCAATCTCAAAAAGGCTCAGGGCTGAAAATATACCCCGGAGGTGCTGCAGGAATGGAATATCTATCAATACGGAAGATAATGCTAAACCGCCAGCAATAGCAATGATCTGGAAATAAAAGGTGAGGATAAATACAGATACCGTTATCCCGACTATTCTCGGAACAATAAGATAATCCAATGGGTCAATGCCCATGATTCTGAGGCTGTCCACCTCTCTGTTGACCTTCATAGAACCAAGCTCTGATGCTACGGCGGTGCAACTTCTCGCTATGATGATTATTGCTGCAAATAAAGGACCGAGTTCCCTCACAACTGTCCACAATAATATCTTTCCTATAAGGAGGGCATTTAAACCAACGATATTTGTTACCTGTGTAATGATAACGATACCAATAAGTGCACCGATGATGGCTACCTTGCTCAATGCCTCTAATCCTGTAAAGTATAGCTGCCTATATGCAACCATACGAACAGGGGCAATCTTTAATGCTGAAATGTTTTTTATTGAATTAATGAATAATCCATAGGTGCCTTTTAGGTGGCTGATTGCATTCAGTACATTCTTTCCTATCCTCTCGGTATTTATAATTTGTAACATAAGAGCCCTTTGAAAAACTATTTAAACCACAGAGAACACAGAGATTTAGAAAATGAGTTCACAGAGTAACTTAATAATTTTTTCTCGGTGTTCTCCTCATTGTCTCTGTGACCTCTGTGGTAAATTTTTTAATGCTTTAGAGTAACTCTTTAAAATCAAAAATATGTAAAAAATCTTTTGACATCTTCGGTTTCATCTTTGAATTCGCCCTCGCCTTATGAAGGATATATCTTATTCCATATGATTTTGCTGTTTTTAAGACGTCCTCTGTGTCATCAACGAGAAGGGTTTTCCCCTTATCAAAACCGAGGCGTTTTTCTGCCTCTTTCCAGAACTCAATAGTCTCTTTTGGATAACCAACATCAAATGAAGAAAGAACCATATCAAAATATCTTCCGATACGGGTCTTTTTGAGCTTTAAGTCAATAGCCTTGTAATAGGCGTTTGTAACAAGAAATACCTTTTTCTTCTGCTGTTTTAACATCTGCAGGAACTCCTCCACATGGGGATGAACTTCTATAAGATGCTTGATCTGTTCCTTTAAGGCAGGGATATCAATGGATAGTTCTTTTGACCAGAAATCAAGGTCTGTCCAGTTCAGTGTGCCTTCATGGACCCTGTATCTCTCCATAAGCTCCTCTTTTGCCTTTCCAAATGTAATACTATGTTTCTCGGCATACCTTTCAGGCACAAGATGCTCCCAGAAGTAATCGTCAAAATATCTGTCGAGGAGTGTTCCATCCATATCAAGGAGGACAAATTTTATATCCTTCAGAGGGATCTTTCTTGAGTCCATTTTTATACCTTAATATAATATATAGAAGTAGTTTTTTTCCGTAAATTATAATCAGCCACAGAGCACACAGAGTTCATAGAGAAAAGTAAAATATTTGATTAAAATATCTCTGAGTCCTCTGTGGTTACATTTGATTTTTAAATCCGTTTTTCGGTATTATCACACTCATGGATTGCAAGAAACTCATTGAAGAATCAAGCCGCTACATCATGAATACCTACAACAGGTTCCCCATTGTCCTGAGAAAAGGACGAGGCATAAAGGTATGGAGCTTTGATGGAAAGGAGTACCTCGATTTTGTCGGTGGAGTTGCAGTAAATATCCTCGGGCATTGCCATCCGAGGGTCGTTGTTGCGATACAAAAGCAGGCACAGAGGCTTCTCCATGTCTCGAACTATTATCACATTGAACCACAGATAAGGCTTGCAAAACTGCTTGTAGAGCATTCCTTTGCTGACAAGGCATTCTTCTGTAATTCCGGAGCTGAAGCGAATGAGGCAGCAATAAAGCTTGCGCGTAAATATGCAAAAGAAAATATCGGTACTGACCGCTTTGAAATAATCACGGCAAAGAATTCATTTCATGGCAGGACACTCGCAACAATTACTGCAACGGGACAGGAAAAGTTTCAGAAAGGGTTTGAACCACTGGTACCGGGATTCTCATATGTTCCATTCAATGATGTTCCTGCAATCAGTGGGGCAATAACAAAGAATACATGTGCAATTCTGTTAGAACCTATACAGGGAGAAGGCGGGGTCAAGGTGCCTGACCATGACTATCTCAAAAAGGTCAGGGAACTCTGTAACGAACACAATCTTCTCCTCATTTTGGACGAGGTTCAGACTGGAATGGGCAGGACAGGTAAATTCTTTGCCTATGAACATTTTGGAATTACTCCGGATATCATGACGATTGCAAAGGGACTTGGCGGTGGTGTGCCCATTGGTGCAATGCTTGCAACAGATAAGGCTGCATCTGGATTTCAACCTGGCAATCACGCTACAACCTTTGGTGGCAACCCGCTTGTCTGTACTGCTGCGATAGCAACGATCGAGACACTTCTTGAAGATGGTTTTATCCTTGACCAGTGTAACAGGATGGGGAAATACTTACAAGAAAGGCTTGAAAATCTTAAGGATACATTTCCAAACCTTATTGTAGATGTAAGGGGACTTGGACTGCTCCTGGGCATGGAACTGACAACAGAGGGGGATCCGATTGTGAGGGCATGTCTTGAAAAGGGAGTGCTTATCAATTGCACCACTGGAAATGTGTTGCGATTTATTCCACCGCTGATTGTCCAGCATAAGGATATAGACTATCTTATGAATGTACTTGAAAAGATTTTTGAAAGGCTGCAATAAATTTAACCACAGAGAACACAGAGAAAAATAAAAATAGAGAGTGAAATTATGAAACGTGATTTTTTGACATTATGGGATGTATCTTCAAAAGAGATTGAACATCTTCTTAAGAGGGCGATAGAGTTGAAATCAGGCAAAGATGTAAATAAATGTCCGTTAATCGGTAAAAGCATCGGCCTCTTATTCGAAAAGGCATCAACGAGGACAAGGGTCTCTTTCGAGGTAGGCATTTATCAGCTCGGTGGACAGACCATTTATATGAATCCAAAGGAAATACAGATTGGACGAGGTGAAACCATTGAAGATACTGCAAAGGTGCTATCAAGATACCTGAATGCTATCGTTATTAGAACCTTCAGCCATAATGCCATCGCAGAGTTTGCAAAGAATTCTTCTATCCCTGTTATCAATGGCCTCAGTGATTTACACCACCCCTGCCAGGCACTCGCAGATCTGATGACCATTGCTGAAAGGAAAGGAAAGCTGAAAGGCTTACACCTTGCCTATGTAGGTGACGGCAACAATGTTGCAAATTCTCTGATAGAGGCCGCATCAAAAATGGGAATAACCCTTTCCATTGCATGTCCTGAAGGCTATGAACCTGATGCTGATATTCTCAAAAAGGCAAGATCCTCTGCGAAAAGTGAGATTCTTATCTATAGAGAACCAAGAGATGCAGTTGACAAGGCAGATGCAGTTTATACAGATGTCTGGGTAAGTATGGGACAGGAGCAAGAGGCGGCAAAGAAAAAACGAAAGTTCAAGGACTATCAACTCAACAGTAAGCTCCTTACATATGCAAAAAAGGATGCAATAGTGCTTCACTGTTTACCAGCACACAGGGGTGAAGAGATTACAGACGATGTGATTGACGGACCACGGAGCGCAGTTTTTGATCAGGCAGAAAACAGGCTTCATACACAGAAGGCATTATTAGAGTTTCTTTTACGTTAATCTTTATTTCTAACCTAAATTATTATGGAAATACCATAATCCTTTTCCTGTCATTGCGGCTTGTCCAGAATCGTTAAGAAAGATTCTCGATACGAGTCTTCGCTGAGAGTCGCTCCGACCCGACAAGCGGGAATGACACTAAGACAAAAAACATTTTTTTTGAAAAATTGTGTATGGTATTTTTCACTTGCCTTTTTTAAAAATTTTCTTGACAATAAAAACCGTGAAAAACCTTTTTGCATCTCTATTCATCCTGCTGTCCATTTTTATATTTTCATCTATTTCACATGCAACCGAGGCAATCTATGAACAGCATATAGCAAAAGGCATCTCAGGCCTTGAGACAAATAATTACAAAGATGCTATAAATGAATTCAGGGCTGCTCTCATTGAGAAACCGAATGACGCAACAGCAACACTTTATCTCGGTATAGCTTTGAATCGTTCAGGGGACAAAGAGGCTGAGACAACACTCAAGAAGGCGCTCTCAACGAATCCTGAAGAACCAAGGACAAACCTTGAACTCGGTATCTACTACTTCAACAGAGCCACTTATGATGAGGCAGGTGATTATTTTGAAAATACCATAAAGGTGGCACCTGCCACAGAGTTTTCTGCACGGGCTGAGGAATATCTCAAGGTAATCAAGCAGAGAGGTAAGGTAAAACACTGGATATTAAACATATCGGCAGGCGGTCAATACGATAGTAATGTTGTCCTGAATCCGGATAATAGCCCATTGCCCCAGGGAATATCGAGAAAATCAGACTGGAGGGCTATAGTATACCTTAAGGGGAGATACAATATTATCACAAAAGAAAAATTAGAAGGCTCTCTTAGTTACAGCCTTTATCAGAGTCTTCATATGAAACTATCTGATTTTAATGTCACACAGAACCTCTTAGAACTGAAGGGCGCATACACTATTTCACCGACATTGAACCTCAAAGGCGTATACTCTTTTGAATATACACACGTGGGATGGGAGAAATATGATTATGCACATTCACTATCACCATCTCTTATTATTTCAGAGGGCAAAGGGTTCTCCACAATAGTTGAATATAGGTACAGGAAGAGCCATTTTATAGACTCAGACCTTTTTGTGAGTAACTCAGAAAGGACAGGCTCTAACAATCTCATAGGTATAACCCAGAATATACCGATAGGAACCTTTCTTTCAGCAAGTATTGGCTATTCACATGACGGGGACTCAACCAGGAAAGATTATTGGGATTACCAGGGGGATAAAGGCACCGCAGGCTTGCGCTGGAGCTTACCGAAAAACATACTTTTAGACCTCGCTGGTGAATACTATAAAAAAGATTACAAAGGTATAAATCCATTATCATCAGAAAAGAGGGAAGATAAAGTTTTTACAACCACCGTCCTAGCAACAAAGGCTCTATCAGAGAGATACAGCATAACTGCTGGTCAGCTTTATACGCGGAATAAGTCAAATATTGCGGTGTATGATTATAAACGTGCGATAACAAGCCTTTTCCTGAACGCGAGGTTTTAATGAAGAAGAAGTATATCACCCTCCCCTTTGTCCCCTCCCATCAAGGGAGGGGAGGGGAAGTGGTAGATCCGTCACTAAAATCTCCCTCGCCCCTTGCGGGAGAGCTTGCTATATTAAGGGGAAGGAAGTAGTAGTCAGAAAAAGGCTATACTCTTTCTTGAAAGATCGCAAGTTGGTAAAACC
>VGWY01000055.1 GCA_016873575.1 Nitrospira sp.
GCCCATGTTTTTCTCCCATTTAGGATTTTGAAAAATTATAACATAAAAAGGGCTGTAGCCTTTGGGTGTTAACCTCAAGGACTTTGATATCTGCCGTTGCGGGCATATTCCTTTTTAAATAGTCGCTGTCCTTATTTTCTGGCCCCTCCCATCGAGGGAGGGGAAATATAAATTACTAAGGAGTTCATAAGTAATACCACATTGGCTGTCATTCCAGCTTGTCTGGAATCCTTCCGACTTGTTCGGAATCGTAAAGAAAGATGCTGGACTTCGACGTGAGCTCAGTCGAACGACAAGCCAGCATGACAAAATAGCTATAGGCATATGACCTTACTCATAGTCTTATTAGTAAAAGAGGTTTGGATGGTCTAATTATTGATTAAAGCCTTGGTATTGTCATGAAATTTTGATAGGGTTTTCCTGTTTATTGTATGGTATATTTATAAAAATTGGTAATGTCAAAAGTTTCATGAAAAAAGATGAGAAAATATGAAACCACAGAGGGCACAGAGTTTTTCTCTGTGTTCTCAAAAAGAATTTCCTTTTGATATGTAATATTTTCTCTGTGTTCTCTGTGGTTAAGTTTTGACAATAATTAAAAATTAAGAAGGAGGCAAAACATGGACATAAAGGTATATGTTCTTGAGAAGGCGATGGATGCAAAGGAGGGGGCGAGGGCACTTGCGAAGGCGTCTTCTAAACAGAAAAATCTTGTGCTTCTCAAAATGGCAGAAGCCCTGAAAAACAGGGCAAAAGAGCTTATCTCAGAGAACAAAAAAGATATAAAATTTGCCGAGAAAAAGGGAATTTCAAAGGCATTGATAGACAGGCTTACCTTAAACGAAAAACGTATCAACGAGATGTCACAGGGGCTTATTGAGGTCGCTGGTCTGCCTGACCCTGTTGGTGAGATAACAAAGATGTGGCAGAGGCCAAATGGTATGACCGTTGGCAGGATGCGTGTGCCAATAGGTATCATTGGAATTATCTATGAATCAAGGCCGAATGTTACAGCAGATGCGGCAGGCTTGTGTCTTAAGGCAGGGAATGCCGTTCTCCTCAGAGGAGGCTCTGAGGCTATTAATTCAAATAAAGCTATAGTAAATGTTTTAAGGGATGTTGCAAAAAAACATGGGCTTCATGAAGGGGCTGTAACCTTTATCGATATACCTGATCGAGAGGCAATTATGGAGATGCTCAAGCTCGAAGGGATTGTTGACCTGATAATACCAAGAGGAGGAGAAGGACTGATAAGATTCGTTACTGAAAATTCGAGGATACCTGTACTCAAGCATTATAAAGGTGTCTGCCATGTATTTGTTGATAGAGATGCTGATTTGAAGATGGCAGAAGAGATATGCTTCAATGCAAAGGTCCAGAGGCCTGGTACCTGTAATGCAATGGAGACAATGCTTGTTGATAAGAAGATTGCTAAATCATTCCTTACTAATATGATAAGGAGGTTCAAAGAGGCAGGTGTGAGACTGAAGGGATGTCATTTCACAAGAAAAATCGATTCATCTCTTGAAAAGGCTCAGGAAGAGGATTTCTATAAAGAGTATCTTGACCTTATGTTGAATGTGAAGATTGTAGGCGACATAGATGATGCAATGGCACATATTGCAAAATACAGCTCCTCTCATTCTGATGCCATCGTGACAAGGAACTATGATAAAGCCATGAGATTCCTGAAAGAGGTGGATTCCTCTGCTGTCTTTGTTAATGCATCAACACGACTGAATGACGGTTTCCAGTTTGGCCTTGGAGCTGAGATTGGTATATCAACTGATAAGATTCATGCGAGGGGGCCGATGGGGCTTGAGGAGCTGACGTGTACAAAATTTATAGTATTTGGAAATGGACAGTTGAGGGAATGAAAATAGGTATATTCGGCGGGACATTTAATCCTATACATTATGGACATCTGCGGGCTGCTGAGGAGGTGAGGGAAAGGCTTGAGTTCAATAAGATTGTATTCATCCCTTCAGGGAATCCACCCCTTAAGAACATTGAACTTGCAGATGCAGAACATAGATATAAGATGGCAGAACTTGCTATAGATAGAAACCCTTTTTTTGAGATTTCAGATATTGAATATAAAAGTCAGGGAAAATCATATACTGTCAATACAATAGAAGAGCTCAAAGAAATTTATCATGGCAAAACATTATATTTTATTCTTGGGATAGATGCCTTTCTCGACATGCCAAACTGGTGGCACCCTGAAAAACTTATCACCCTTATAGATTTTGTCGTTATACCAAAGCCACACTTCAGGTTCATTGAACTTTTAACATCCCCATACATACATGAAGACAAAAAAACCCTCGAAAAGCTTGATGCCTTTGAAATCGAATCGTGTACTTTAACCCTTAGGAATAACAGAAATATAATAGCTTCGAGGCTTCCTCTTATAGACATATCGGCAACTCGGATAAGGAGACAGGTCAAAGCAGGGAAGAGCATAAAATATCTATTGCCAGAGGCCGTAGAATCTTATATAATTTCTAATAAGCTATATAGAGGTTAAACGAGCGATTTTTAAAATTTGTAGCCGCAGGCTTTAGCCTGCGATTATAAAACTTGAAATAAATAACGCAACCTAAAGGTTGCGGCTACAAAAATCGCTCAAATTTGAAGGGAGGGAAGACCTTTAGAAAGTAAAGATAAAGCCTTTCAAGCAGCAAAGGCGGCCCTGGATAAAAAGGCAAAAGATGTCCTTATCCTTGAATTAAAAGGCATTACCATCATTGCAGACTATTTTGTCATCTGCTCTGGAGAAAGCACACCACACGTAAAAGCAATTGCAGAAGGAATACAGGAGAGCTTTACCAAGGCAGGGATAAAAACCCTTGGGATTGAAGGGACAAGATACTTCCACTGGGTCCTCATGGATTACGGAGATGTGATTATCCATATATTTGAGAAAGAAACAAGGGCGTTTTATGAACTCGAGAGGCTCTGGATTGATGCGAAGAGGATCCCCCTTGGCGAGGAATAGGGATGGGTAAATTATCTGTATCTATATTTATCATTTTCCTTGGCATCATCGCCTTATTTGCAATTTCCAATCAGGGCGTTACGACTGTAAGAATACCTTTCAGTAAAGCCTACGAAATCTCTACCATCGCACTCATATTGTTAGCAGGTGCGTCTGGTGCACTTGCAATGCTTATTACCTTTGTCATCCGGGACACAAAAAGGTTTATAGACAACTGGCAATACCAGAAAAAACATAAAAAAGAGGTAAAAATTCAGGAATTATATTCTAAGGCACTGAATTCCCTGCTTGCGCAGAATGAAAGTGAGGCGAAGGAGCTATTTGAGGATATCCTGAAAGAAGAACCTGAACACATTGATACGTTACTCAGACTTGGTGATATAGCTTTTTCTGAAGAGGATTTTCAGAAGGCAGGTGAATACTATCAGAAGGCAAGAGATCTGAACCATCAGAACCTTGAAACACTGTTCGCCATGGAAAGACTTATGGAAAAAACAGACAGATGGGCGAACGCCTTACATTACCTTGAGGAGATACTCGAGATAGATGATGGAAACCTTTCTGCACTTTACCGGAAAAGGGACATACTCGAAAGACAGGGGAGATGGGATGAGCTTGTATATGTTCAAAAGCAGATACTGAAAAATGAACATACAGAGAAAGATAAGAATCTGCAGCGTCAGAATCTTATCGGGTACAAGTATGAGTATGGGAGACAGAGTCTTGAGAATGGTGACCTTGAAAAGGCCAAGAAGGCGTTTAGAACAGTATCAAGGATAGATAAGAATTTTGTTCCTGCAATCTTAGGACTTGCAGAAGTGCTTCTGAGGGAAGGGGAGAGTGAAGAAGCCATCAATGTGCTCGAAAAAAGTTATGAACAAACCCCCTCTATGATTACCCTTGCACGGCTTGAAGACTTACTGATAAACCTTGGTGAACCGGCAAGACTTCTAAGGATATACAAGAACAGCCTTTCAAAGAACCCACAGGATAATGAGCTGAAATTTTTCCTTGGAAAGCTTTACTATAGACTTGAGATGATTGATGATGCTCTTGAGACCCTTATGTCCATTGATACAGGAGGCGCTCACTATCCAGAAATGCACATGCTGATGGGCAACCTTTATATGAAAAGGAATCAGCTTGAAAAGGCTTTCAATGAGTTAAAGAAGGCACTTGATATAAAAACAGCGCTCAGACTACCTTACTCCTGCAAGGAGTGCGGCTATAAATCTCCTGAATGGTCAGGAAGGTGTGCTTGTTGTAGGAACTGGAATACATTCCAGTTTAACCTCGACGGTACGTGCAGGCACTGACCCTTTCTTCCCTCGACTGGGCGATCGTTGTCTCTTATATGGTCGTTTCCCTTTTCATAGGTGTCTACTTCACAAAAAGGGCTTCATCGAGTATGTCAGAGTTTTTTCTTTCAGGGAGGAACCTTCCTTGGTGGCTTGCAGGCACATCCATGGTTGCAACCACATTTTCATCTGACACCCCCTTATATGTGACAGGCCTCGTGCGAGATCATGGTATCTATGAAAACTGGCAGTGGTGGTGTTTTATTTTTTCAGGGATGATGTCCGTTTTTTTCTTTGCAAGGCTCTGGAGGAGGCTTGGAGTTCTTACCGACGTCGAATTCATCAAAATGCGCTACTCAGGAAAATCAGCTTCAATGCTCAGAGGATTTAAGGCACTGTATTTTTCAGTAGCCATACATACCATCATAAAGGCGCAGGTTATTCTCGCAATGGCAAAGATCCTCGATGTCTCTTTAGGGTGGGGAAAATGGGAGAGCATTTTTCTATCAAGCGCTATAACAATAGGATATGCAATGCTTTCTGGCTATTGGGGGGTAGTAACTACAGATTTTTTCCAATTTATCATAGCGATGATTGGTGCAGTAATCCTGTGCTTTGCATCGGTTGACAAGGCAGGCGGTATCCATGTCCTCAGGGAAAGGCTTAGTCATGAGACATTGAGCTTCTTTCCGCCTCTTAATGAGGGATTTATGGGTATGGCATTTATGACTTTTTTAGGATATATCGGGCTTAGCTGGTGGTCAAAATACTCATCTGATGGAGGAGGCGTTATTGTCCAGAGGATATCCTCATGTAAGGATGAGAGACACAGCCTCATTGCAACATTTTATTTCAATGTAGCAAACTATGCACTCCGTACATGGCCGTGGATTCTCGCAGCCCTTGCATCAATTGTTCTCTATCCTGTAGCAAAAGACAATGAGGCAGTTTATCCTCAGATGATGATTGACCTGCTTCCTTCAGGACTTCGTGGACTCATGCTTGCATCCTTCTTTGCTGCATTTATGTCTACCCTGAGCACATACCTGAACTTATCATCAGCATATTTTGTGAATGATTTTTACAGACCATTTGTCAGAAAAGATGCTACAGAAAAACATTATATTGCCATATCCCGTATGGCAACACTTGTCTTATCTGTACTTACCGGCATTATTACATACCACGTGACATCGATAATCGGTGTATTTAAATTTCTCATTGCATTTGGCTCTGGAACAGGACTTGTTTATATCCTGCGCTGGTTCTGGTGGAGAATAAATGCTTGGAGCGAAATATCAGCGATGATAAGCTCAACGATCATGACTGTTATTGCATATACCCATCCTGTATTGAAAAGTTCTCCATACTATACAAAGCTCACACTGATTATTTCGGTATCCACAGTTGTATGGGTTGGCGTTACGTTACTCACAAGGCCTTCAGATAAAGAAAAGCTGATAGAGTTCTATACAAAGACAAACCCAGGAGGCCATGGCTGGAGACCTGTTGAAGCCTTGATAGATAACCATCTTCATGGCAATACGTTATCTGATGCACTGATAGAATGGATTTATGGATGTTTCTTTGTCATAGGATTAATGCTCGGTATCGGAAAGGTTCTGCTTGGCTATTGCCTTTCAGGTCTTGCATGGCTTGCATTGGCAATTGTTACAGGCGGGCTTTTATACAGGAGGCTATCAAGAAAAAAGTGGCTGTTTGCTGCATGAGTAGTAAAGGAGTGGATACCTGGCGTTTTATTAATACAGGGCCATGCAGTGCAGCTTATAATATGGCCCTGGATGAGGCGATTGCAAATGCTGTCAGAAAAGGCGATGTACCTCCAACCCTCAGGCTCTACGAATGGGACGTACCATCCATCAGTATCGGGTGCTTTCAAAAAATCAGTGATATTCATATTGATTACTGTATTCAGAAACATATCCCGATTGTCAGAAGGCCGACTGGAGGCCGAGCAGTCCTGCACAACCATGAGCTTACATACAGTTTCTCTGCAAAGACAACAAATGGACTATTCTCAGAAGGATTACTCGACAGCTATAAAAAAATAAGCCATGCGTTTAGCCTTGCATTCACAAAAATCGGTTTATTACCTCAATTAAACTTAATGAGGAAAACTCAGCACTCAAAAAGTCCGATCTGTTTTCAATCAACATCATACGGAGAGATTACGATCAACAACAAAAAAATCATTGGTTCGGCACAGAAGCGATGGTCTGATGGCCTCCTTCAACAGGGTTCTCTTCCAGGCATTATTGATAAGTATGAGATGATGAAGGTATTCATACTCGATTCAGACAATATAGGGAAGGACTCATTTGCCGGGTTAAAAGAGATACTCCCTGGATTAACCCATGATGAACTCAAGAATACTATCAGAATTTCCTTTGAAGAAACCTTTGATATTCATTTTATATCTTCAACACCTTCTCAGGGGGAGAGTGCCATTGCAGAAGAGCTTGAGGTTCAAAAGTATCTCTCGCCCCGGTGGAATTTTCAAAGACCTGAAGTTGATAGGCAAAAGCGATTCTCTGTTCAATAGTGCCATTCAGGTGATTAACCATAGCAGGTTATTATAAGATTTAAGGAATCATGAGTGGAACAAAAAAGGTAGTGGCAGGGAAGAAGTGCCACATTTGGCATATTCTTCCCTGCCAATTAAGAGTGGGGCAGGTCTACCTGCATCGCTCTTTCTCAATGAGATGGTAATTTTCGTGGAATGAGCAAATTTCTAATGGGGGCTGTCTCATTAGAAAGGTGTGTTACGGTTCTTCCACCTCATGAAAAAACGGCTCCTTTTCTTTTTGAGGGTCAAACCCTCAGGAACCAATATATTCAGTAGCGAGCCAGGTAGACCCCTACTGCAGAACCTCTACCTGCGTCAGCAGGCATACTAACTAATATAGTAATTGCAATCAAAAATCGTGCCATCCATTATTCAGCAAAGCAGGGTTTGATGAAATTTTTCAAGAAATGCGGATTGGGGGGTTAACTGTCGGATATTCTTACAGTACAATCCCTTTTCTCAAAACAGGGACTATCCAAAAAAATCCTTAACTATTTGATTTTTAAATATATTTTAATGCCTTGCAGCAATATTGTTACTGTAAAAAATTCCGACAGTGAGGTGATAAAATACTTTACACCTTCCCTATTTTTTGTTTTCCCCTTTATCTTTTTTTTCTTCCTCAGGCTGTTCTTCCTTTATTGTCACATCTCTTACAAACTCGGCACAGCGTAAGTCTTTGCCTGAAACAGAAAATTTCTTCTGGCACGTTGCCCTCCATGCACATATTGCACAAATTAACTGTGTTGAACTCATATGCTCCTCCTGAAATACGAGATTAAGACTGTTTCAATATTAGCAATTATGCTATCTTTAGCATTTATTATAAATATCTTATTCCATATCTGGAAGAGTTCTTTTTCTATCCGTATTACCTTTGGGGGAGTAGCGTGTTTTTTCTTTAACTCTTCCTCAAACATAGGTATAATCTTGTCCTTCATCCTTAGCTCTGTGTCTACAAAAAAGATACTTATCTCGGGAGAAAGGTCGTAGACCCTGTCGAAAAAGGCAGATATCTCTTTCTGATATATCTGCTTAGGTGGAGAGGATTTTATCTCCATATATAATATTGCTCCGTCTACCTTTGCGATAAGGTCATAATCACCACCCACCCATGGACGTTTAAATCGTATGCCCCATATTGCTTCTGCAGAAAACTCCTTTCTGAATATCTCCGATACAAACCATTCGAGTGTTTCCCCGAAACTCTTTATAGTGCCGAGTGAAAGTCTGAAGCCATCAGATACCTTTTCGATAAGACCTATGTTTCTTATATATTCGAGGTAGTCTTTTGTAACCTCTGCTGTTGCATATCGTGTTACCTGTTCGAGCTCGAAGAGTCTCTGATGCTTTATAACATCCCTCAGAAACAGGCGGAAGGAATATTTTTTCATCATCTCATAAAAGCTGTCTATAAATTCATTTTCAGGAAGGAGAAGATCTTCTGAAGGTTCTTTTTTATAAATTCTGAATCCCCTTCGCCTGAGAAGTACTTCAAGTGAAGGAGTAAGTTCTGCGAGTGATTTTCTAAGCCTTTTTATTTCCTCGCGAAGGGCTTGGGTTTCATCGGAATCTTTATCCCCAGACATGACAAACCACGATAATACAATTAACCGCAGAGGACACGGAGACAACAAGCATGAAGGTGGCTTTCAATTGTATTTTTAGCCTATACAAATGTGACTACAACCCTTCTGTGCCTTGGACCGTCAAACTCACAGAAAAAGATAGACTGCCAGGTGCCCAGAAGCAACCTGCCCTCATCAAGAATGACATTTACAGATGAGCCCACAAGGGTAGATTTTATATGGGCATCAGCGTTCCCTTCTCTGTGAAGATAATTCATATCATGTGGTGCAATCCTGTTCAGGGTATTCTGGATATCGCGCTGAACACTTGGGTCAGCCCCTTCATTGATCGTTATCCCTGCTGTTGTATGAGGAACGTACAGATAGCAGACTCCATTCTTAACCCCTGCCTCTTTCACAACATCCTGAACCATCCCAGTGATATCAATAAATTCAATCCTCGACTTACTCCTGACATTGATATACCTTACCATCAAAAGACCTCCTCATAAAATCCTTCATCAACTCTAAACTCAATTACAAGCGCAACAAGATTTTCAGGTAACTCCAAGCCTTTGAGTCTCATTATATCTTTTTCTGTTGTAACAATCCAGTCTGCACCACACTCTTTTGCATTCTTTATAATCGTTTCTCTATCATCTAAAGTATATCTGTAATGGTCTCCATACGTTTTAAATCCTGCCAATTCTATGCCTGCTGATAAAAGGGTAATCCTGAATGATTCAGGATTACCGATGCCACAAAATCCAAAAAGCCTTTTCCCTTTTGCCCATTCAAGAGACAATGAATCACCATGTATGGTTCTCAATTTTGACGGCGTATGTTCAGCAAAAAATATCGGTGCCTTTGAGTTGAATCTTTTAATTTCCTCAATTAAACTTTTCAATCTTGAGTCCTGAATCCTGAATCCTGACCCTTGACTTCTGACACCCCCTCCCTTGCCCTCCCCCCTCGAGGGGGAGGGTTGGGTGGGGGGGACTTCAGTCTTTGTTATCACAATAACATCAGCCCTCTTTATCTCACTGAGAGGTTCTCTTAACAGGCCAAGAGGCAAAAGCCTTCTATTCCCGAAAGGATTCGTCCCATTAATGAGCAGAATATTCCTGTCTCTGAAAAGCTCATAGTGCTGGAAACCATCATCAAGGATGAACAGAAGAGATTTGAGATCTGAGATTTGAGATCTGAGATTTTCAATTGCAAATAATCCTGAGTTATATCTGTCTGTACCTTTTACAATGGGGACATCTTTTAATCGTTCTGCCATCAACACTGGCTCATCACCAAATAGATACCATGTGGCATGATGCACGACACCCCCTCCCTTACCCTCCCCCTTGATGGGGGAGGGGCGGATGGGGGTGTATGAATCTTTTACAAAACACGGGCCTTTTGCCTTTCCCCTGTAGCCCCTTGTGAGGATACAGGGCTTGAATCCTCTCTTTTGCGCTTCTTCTGCCATGGCTATTGTTGCAGGAGTTTTCCCCGTTCCTCCAGCTGTTATATTGCCAATACTTATTACTTTGCATGGAAGTTTTTTCTGTCTCTTCAGTGCAAAATACTTGTCTATCAAATAACCGAGATAATATAGGTGTTCAAAAATCGTCATAGCACTCTATCTTCAGCTTCCTCTACTATGATACAATTTTTTATGGATAAACCATACCTTGGAGAGCTAAATTATGCGGACCCTCTTTATGAGATACTCTTTTCACAGGTATGTCCTGATGTTAAATATCCCATCTTTCATGTGAACAGGATGTCCTCCCGAAGGGTTTATAAATATACAGAAGAAAAGACCCGGATTGCCATTATTGGGAAATTTTTTAAATTGGATGATCCTAAGCAGGATAGGGTCCTAAGGATAAAAGGTGAATTTGAAAATCTTGAGAAAATCAGAGGTTATGGATTCGATACATTCCCCAATTATGTTGTTCGGCCCATCGGTAAAGAAGAAAAGATTGGGCTTGCACTGACAGAAGAATTTATTCATGGTAAAAATCTTGATTATTATCTCAAAAGGGCTGTTTATGAAGGGGATGGATTATCTCTCAAGAAGAAACTTTCAAAACTCGCATCATTTTTATATGCACTCCATGCCAAAACAGAAACAGAAAACAATGTCCACCTTGATTCCGTATGTGCCTACTTCCAGAAGGTGTTAAATAGATTATGTAAACAGACAGTGGTATCGGATTCTGAAAGGAAGGCATACCTGATACTCATGGATAAATGGTTAAAAAAGACAGTGTTTCAGAAGGCAAAAATTGTTATCGTTCATGGTGACGCTACTCCCACTAATTTTATATTTACGGCAAAGGGGGATGTGGTTGCCATAGACCTTGAGAGGATGAAAAATCATGACATGGCATTCGATGTGGGTATGGTATGTGGAGAATTAAAACATGCATTCATGTGGAGGACAGGGAATCCTTACAAGGCAGAGCCGTTTATCAGGCATTTTCTGAAGAGGTATTCAGATCATTTCTATGATCAGAAAAAGGCATTTCGAGAAATTACCTTCAGAAATCCATTTTATATGGCACTCACAGAGTTGAGGATAGCACGGAATGACTATCTTGATTGGAATTATAGGAAGAGACTTGCTTATGAGGCAATGGAATGCCTGAGATGGGGGCTTAAGCTCAGATGAAAAAATAATCCCCCCTCACCCCCCTTTACTAAAGGGGGGTGAGGGGGGATTTGAAGGATGAAGGATGAAGGCAATATTGTTTGATCTTTACGGGACTTTAATTGATATAAGGACCGATGAAGGAGACCCGTGGGTTTATGAGGTGCTTTCCCGATACTTCTGGTATCACGCCGTTCATGTACCGCCCGAGGAATTGAAGAGAGCATTCTTTGAAGGAATTCGGCAATATATAAATCAGAGCAGGGAGGAATATCCAGAGGTTGATGTGTATAAAATCTTTCAAAACATCATGCATCGATATGGGGACAGGAGATACCCGAAAGGCATTGTTGTTGATGCTGCCATGCTCTTCAGGTCACTGACAATACGACATTTTGAGGTCTTCGACGGTCTTTATAATGTGTTGGGTTCGCTCAATGAGAGATATAAGACAGCTATAATCTCTGATGCCCAGTGGGTTTTTGCAGAACCTGAAATAGCAATGCTCGGGCTTGACCGATTCTTTCATCTCAGGATTTTATCATCAATATTTGGATTTAAAAAGCCTGATGTACGGTTATTTCGTCATGCTATGGATAGTCTCGGTGCTACGCCGGAGGAATCCGTATATATCGGGGACAATCCACAGAAAGACCTTGTTGGAGCAAAAAAGGCCGGGATGAAATTCATACTCTTCAGATCTGAATGTAGGTCCTACAACGGTTTCCAACCTGATAGGTGTTTTTATGATTATTCAGAATTAGAAAATATTTTACACGATCTCCTTGAATTTGATGAGTTCAGAAAACCGGAATAGTGTCGACATTGCCTTGCTCACTGTGGGAATGCCTGCCTCTTCAAGTGCTGCGATAGGATTGAGCCCGCCGACTATAACCATCCCTGCCCTGTCAAGTCCCACCGGCATCTCAAGGAGAGGCTGGTTGGGATTGCCAATAAGCAGGATACCTCCGATACCTTTTTTCTCCATCGTTGCACTCA
Organism: Nitrospira sp.; assembly: GCA_016873575.1. Lineage (GTDB taxonomy): Bacteria > Nitrospirota > Thermodesulfovibrionia > Thermodesulfovibrionales > SM23-35 > VGWY01. Next base: position 12,104 of record VGWY01000055.1, read on the forward strand.
ATTCCCTTGCCTTTTCAAGGCTTACAACAGGTATTTCTCTGAAGCTCGCAAGGATTTTGCCAGAGTGATTTCTTACCGCACCTGATACATCCGTCATCCTGCTCTTGATAAATATCTCAAGGGGATCAAGTGATGAACCTTCGTAGCTTATCAGGGCGGTGAACCTCGACAGATCGGAGTTTATTATCTGTAATACTCCGCCAAACCTTGATAAGACAGGAATTCCTGCCTTAAGGAATATCCCGTTTATTGTCACGCTGCATACAGTCCCAAATCCTATCTGTCCCTTTGGGACAAGGATATCCCCAATCTTTTCACCGCCACTACGCATAACAACCTTATCACACATGACATATGGAGAAGAAAATACAGGTTTCATTATCCGCAGTGCCTCTTTCCGTTTTTCCTCAGGGAAATAGGAAACATTCAGGATGATGTCACCCTCGTTTTTTTCAAGGTCAAGGTTTGTAAGATAAGAGAACGTCTCAATTTTGCTGATTACAAAACCAACCTTTTCGGACACAAGTGCTTGAGAAAGTTCATCCCTGCCTTTCTGTGTAATCATTCTCCCTTCCTTTCCGAATACTTTCGTAAAGCCTCTCTCATCGAGGATTCTGAGATGGTACCGCACAGTCCTTTCCGT
>VGWY01000056.1 GCA_016873575.1 Nitrospira sp.
TTCAAAGTCTTTCAGTGCCTCCTTAAACTTCGAAGGGAGGGTTCTTTTCTTGGAAGGTGACTGGAGCACATATGCTGGAAAATCAGAAGGCAATATCTTTGGGCTATTCGTGAATGATATGGCACGTTCAATGATATTCTCAAGCTCCCTCACATTGCCAGGATATGAATAGTTCATGAGGGTATTCATGGCATCATCTGTGATGCCTTTTATCAGCATATCTTTTCTCTTTGAAGCATGTTTTTTAATAAAATGTTCCACTAACAGGGGTACATCCTCCATTCGTTCCTGTAAAGGAGGAAGATGTATGTTAATCACATTCAGTCTGTAGAAAAGGTCATCTCTGAAGTCCCCTTTTTTACTGGCACCCTTCAGATCCTTATTGCTGGCAGCGATAATCCTCACATCAACTTTTATTTGATGTGATCCTCCGATTCTCATAATCTCGCCCTCCTGGATCATCCTCAAAACCTTGGTCTGGAAAAGGGGTGAAACATCTCCTATCTCGTCAAAGAATACCGTTCCCCCATTGGCAAGTTCGACCAGGCCCTTTTTCGTATAATTTGCTCCTGTGAATGCTCCCTTTTCAAAACCAAAGAGCTCTGACTCAAGAAGGGTGTCAGGGATGGCACTGCAATTAATCGTCATGAAAGGTCTCCCATTTCTCGGACTCCATTTGTGAATAGCCCTCGCAACAGGTTCCTTGCCTGTCCCGCTTTCCCCTGTGATAAGCACGTTACTCTCACTCACTGCTGCCCTTTTTATCAAGCCAAAGACTTCCTGCATAAGCTTGCTCGTGCCGATGATTTCATCAAAGCCGTACTTATGAGCAAGAAACTTCTTTTTGTGTTTACTTATCACATCATGTAGGACCTCACTCGTAAGTGGCTTCTCTAAATAATCGCTTGCACCAACCTTCATGGATTCGACAGCCATCTTTATATTCGGTTTTGAGAAGGCTATGACAGGCATGAGCTGCCTCAATTCCAAAAGTCTCTGTTGCCAGCCTTTGGTATCGAGATCGAGGAAGGCTATATCGTATCTGTCAAGATGAACCGAGCCGCTTCCGAATGAATTGCCTTTCTGCCTGGAGTCCTGTTGGGTAAACCTCACTGATACAAAGAGCTCGTAAAGCTCTTTAGCCTCATCAGAGATGATTAAGACATTGAGCATGGCATATTTTAAACAAAATTGTCATAAAAGTATACTTGACCCATCAGTTGCATAAATAATGCTTCTGGATATGTGAAAAAGGTTGGGAATAAAGGTTTTACCCATAATTTTAGCAATGGGAGAGGAATTCACCAAAAGTGAACTCTATTTTATCCGGTAATCCCCCCCCACCCCCCTTTAATAAAGGGGGGTGGGGGGGATTACTCAATGAATATTTATACAACATTTAGGTTGACTAACCGATGGATTTCTATGTTTAATGATACAGTATGAAAAATACAAGATTGTGCTTACCTTTTCTCCTGGTCCTTTTTCTGTTTTCCTGTTCAAGTAAATTAGCGGTCAGGCCTGAGGCCTTTGATCCGGAAAAGGAATTTGCAAGGGCAAATAAACAGATAGAGGATAAAGAATATGAGGAGGCAAGGAAAACCCTCCTTGAGATTAAAAACAGGGACTACTCTAAGAAATTTGCCCCGCTTGCCCAGTTAAAGATTGCAGATTCATATATAAAAGAAGAAGAGTCTGAACTTGCGATTTCTGAGTATCAAAAGTTTCTTGAGACGTACCCTGACCACCATTATGCCTCATATGCCCAATATCAGACTGCCATGGCCTACTTTAACCAGATAGAAGGGCCAGAGCGTGGGTATAGTGGAGCAGCAAGGGCGCTCGAAGAATTCGAGAAACTCAAAAAGATGTTTCCGAGACATCCATACAGGGATGTTGTTGACATCAGGATTCAGCAATGCAGGAATACCATTGCCGATTATGAATTTCTTGTTGGAGAGTTCTACTATAAAAAGGGCTCCTACAATGCAGCAATTGGGAGACTCGAGGGATTAATGAAGAAATTTTCTGACTATAAGAGGGAAGTTGATGTCCTGTTTTATACCGGGATGTCTTATAAAAACCTCGGCCAAACCAATAAGGCTTCAGAGTATATGAACCGCCTTATCGAGAAATATCCGAATAACAAACGGACAAAGGATGCGAGGAAAGAAATCGCCACTATCAAACCGTAAGGCGTGAAGCGTGAAGCGTGAAGCGATAAACGAAAAACGTAAAAAAATAAATTTCAAATCTTCATCTCCTATTATGCCTCACGCCTTACGCCTCACGTCTCACTTATACTACCCTGCATTTCTGAATCTCAAAGGTAAAAAAGCTGTGGTTATTGGTGGGGGTAAGATCGCTGAAAGAAAAATCCTATCTCTACTGAAGGCTGGGGCAGAGATCACTGTCATAAGCCCTGAAATAACCAAAAGGATTGAAGGAGAGAAACGGAAAGGCAGGATAAAACACATCTGCAGGCAGTATAGAAAAGGTGATCTCAGGAATGTATTCCTTGTGGTTTCTGCAACAGATTCTCATGTGATTAATAAGCACGTTTCTGATGATGCACCATCACTGGTTAATGTGGTTGATGCACCTGCTTTATGCAATTTTATAGTACCCTCAGTTATCCAACGAGGGCATTTGACCATTGCTATTTCAACAGGCGGTATCAGCCCTGGCCTATCGAAGTTAATTCGAAAGGAGCTCGAACATCTCTACGCTCCTGACTTTGCCCATTATCTGCGGTCACTCAAAAAAATTCGATCCAATGCAATGAAAGAGATCACGGATAAGAAAAAAAGGACGGCATTTTTGAAAAGCCTTGCATCAAAAGAGGTCATGGACATACTCAGACAGAAGGGGTTTAAAGGGGTTAAAAGAGTATTACTTAGATTCTCCACATGATTGAGATTCCATTCTCAAAATGGTACGCTGCCATTCCTCGGCGAAGATCGCGGCGTCAATTTGAGCCAAGACCTATAGAAACAGCCCTTTTAGCACACCTGAATACAGTTTGTACAGAATTCAGACCTTTCCCTGAAGCCAGATCTGTATTGGTAACACAGTCACCTGATGAGTTCTTAACAGGTGCAATCGGTTTCTACGGGAAGATAAAGGGAGCCCTTGCATTCATAGCTTTCATTGGTACTATGGATAGTCAATATGTTCAGGAAAGGGTCGGGTATGCCGGCGAAGGGATTATCCTCGAGGCAACAGCCATGAATGTATACACTTGTTGGGTTGGTGCATCCTTCCGTCCCGAAGCCGTCGCCTCTCTCATTGGCATTACCAAATCCGAAAGGGTGCTTGCAATCACCCCCATTGGCTATGCTCCGGAACATTGGTCGCTAAAAGAAAGAGTGTTGACCGGGTTTGGCAGAAGCCACCGCCGTAAATCCCTTTCAGAAATGGTTTCCGGACTTGAGGAAATACACTGGCCTGTTTGGATGAAGTCCTCCCTTGAGGCAGCAAGGCTTGCCCCTTCGGCTGTCAACCGGCAACCATGGCGCTTTCATGTAGAATTAGAGAACATAACAATTTCAGTGGATAACCTGAAGGATACCTTTCATGTCTCAAAGCGGCTTGACTGTGGTATTGCCATGCTTCACATGGAAGTGGCTGCACTGACCCATTGCGTCAAGGGGACGTGGGAATTTTTGGAACCACCTGATGTGGCGAGATTTAGTTTTTGCCCCCCCCCTTGCAAAAAAAGATATTCCTGTGTTAGTCTTTCAAACTTAAACGCATAAAATTCAACATCCCCTAAATACTCCTTTGGTATGTGGCACAGATTCAGGTGCCTATACATATAATTAGGGGAAGAGGAGGAGAAAGGAGAAACATGGTAGCAACAATCAAGGAACTGCTTGAGGCAGGAGTTCACTTTGGTCATCAGGTGAAGCGATGGCACCCCAAGATGAAGAAATACATCTTCGGAGAGAGAAACGGCATCTATATTATTGACCTTCAAAAGACATTGAAAGGACTTGAAGATGCCTATAATTTCATAAAGGATATAGCTTCAACAGGAACACCTGTTCTTTTTGTTGGCACAAAGAAACAATCACAGGATGCAATCCATGAAGAAGCAACAAGGGCTGGTGCTTTTTTTGTGAATCAGCGCTGGCTCGGAGGAATGCTTACGAATTTTTCCACGATAAAAAAGAGCATAGAGAAACTGAAAAAGATTGAGATGATGAAAGAGGATGGCACATTTGACCTTCTTCCCAAGAAAGAGGTTGCTGGCATCGAGAAGGAACGGACTCAATTAGACAAAAACCTCTCAGGCATTAAAGATATGACAGCCATTCCGGGGGCTGTGTTTATCGTAGACCCGAAGAAAGAGAGGATTGCAGTGGCAGAAGCAAGGAAACTGTCTATCCCGATCGTTGCAATTGTTGATACAAACTGTGACCCGGATGAGATTGACCATGTTATCCCCGGGAATGATGATGCAATACGAGCAATAAAGCTTATCGCATCAAAGATGGCAAATGCCGTCCTTGAAGGTAAAGAGATGCTCTCGAAGGTTGCAGCAGAAGAGGCTGAGAAACAGCAGGTAGAGGGGAAAATTCAACAGGAAGAGGGAGAGATATCAGAATGACAATGGTTACATCAGAGATGGTGAAAAACCTCCGGGAGAAGACAGGTGCCGGAATGATGGAATGCAAGAAGGCGATCACAGAAAGTAACGGAGACTTTGAAAAGGCTGTGGTCTTGCTCAGACAGAAAGGACTTGCAAGTGCATTAAAAAAGGCAGGGAGGTCAGCATCTGAAGGTATCATCGATGCATACATACATATGGGCAAGCTTGGGGCAATGGTTGAGATCAACTGTGAAACAGACTTTGTTGCAAGAACGGATGATTTCAAAGAACTTGCCAGAGACATCGCTATGCACATAGTAGCTGCAAACCCCTCATTCCTTTCCAGAGAGGATGTCCCACAGGATGTTATAGATAAAGAGAAGGACATATACAGGGCACAGGTTACCGATAAGCCAGCGAATGTTGTTGAAAAGATCGTTGAGGGGAAGCTTGAGAAGTTTTACTCAGACACCTGTCTACTTGACCAGATATTTATAAAGGATCCTGAACAGAAGAGGAAGATTAAGGATATGGTCACCGAGAAGATTTCAAAAATAGGTGAGAACATTGTTGTCAGGAGATTTGCACGATTCCAGCTTGGAGAGTTAGCCAAAGAGTGAAGAACCGCAAATACAAAAGGATCCTCCTGAAGATCAGCGGGGAAGCTATGATGGGTGACATGAGGTATGGAATTGACCCATCTACCGTTGATTTTGTAGCGAAAGAAATAAAGGATGCAGTTTCACGGGGGATTGAAGTCGCAGTTGTTATAGGAGGAGGGAATATCTTCAGAGGGGTTGAGGCAAGTTTAAAAGGGATGGAAAGGGCATCAGCAGATTACATGGGTATGCTCGCAACAGTGATAAATGCACTTGCTCTCCAGAACTTCCTTGAAAAATACGGAATTCCGACACGGGTTCAATCAGCAATAGAGATGAAGGAGCTGGCTGAGCCTTATATAAGGCGTAAGGCAATACGACATCTTGAAAAAGGCAGAACGGTTATCTTTGCTGCTGGCACGGGTAACCCCTACTTCACAACAGACACAGCCGCAGCACTGAGAGCCATAGAGATAGGGGCAGATGTCATCCTCAAGGCAACAAAGGTTGATGGTATATATTCATCTGACCCCATGAAAGATCCTGGCGCAAAAAAATATAAGACAGTCTCATATATCGATGTGCTGAAGATGGGACTGAATGTGATGGATTCGACTGCAGTTTCATTATGTATGGACAACAACCTTCCGATTGTGGTATTTAACTTAAGAGGAAAGGGAAATATCAAAAAACTTATAGAAGGCAAAAAAATAGGGACTCTTGTAAGGGGGAACAATGCAACAAGAGCTAAAAAGAAAGACCACTGAACGTATGAATGGTGCCCTCGAGGCACTGAAGAAGGAACTTGCCTCTATCAGAACCGGACGGGCATCTCTCGCACTCCTCGACGGGATATCAGTCAATTATTACGGAGTACTCACCCCGCTTCAGCAACTTACAAGTCTGAGCATCCCGGAGAGCCGTCAAATAGCAATTCAGCCATGGGAACAGAAAATTATTCCTGATATTGAAAAGGCCATCATGAAATCAGACCTTGGCCTGACACCCGTGAACGATGGCAAGCTGATACGGTTACATATCCCTCCACTTACAGAGGAAAGAAGAAAACAGCTCACAAAGATTGTAAAGAAAAAGGCAGAAGAAACAAAGATCGCAATAAGGAATATCAGAAGAGATGTCAATGAAGAGATCAAAAAACTCGAAAAAGAAGAACACCTCAGTGAAGATGATGTTAAAAGATCACAGGATGAGATACAGAAACTCACTGATTCTCAGATAGCCAGGGTAGATGAAATTTTGGCACACAAGGAAAAGGAGATAATGGAGGTGTAATGGCAAACAGCAACTTTATGGTGAAAGTAACAGATGCAAAGTTAATAGATGTACAGAAGGCACTTCAGGCAGCAGGCATCAAAGTAAGAAGTATCATAGAGATTTTTAAGGAAGGACAGACACAACAAGAGGAGATACAAAAGAAAGAATAATGGCGAAGAAAAAACCAAGCAAAAAAATAATAAAAAAATTAGGCAAGAAGACTTTGCAAAAGGTTGCGAAAAAGAAGCCGAAACAAATCAGGGCAAAAACGAGTGCAAGAAGACCTTCATCTCCGACCAAGGCAGCAGTACCAAAGCCAACGCGATCAAAAACCAAGGTTTCAGAAGCAGAAAAAAATGCTACCATGAGAAAGGTTCTCATTCAAAAAAGAGAGGAGATCGTGAAAGAGGCAAAGGTCGAGATATCTAAATACATTAAAGGTGAAACGAGACAGCTTGTTGATACTGCTCTCGATAACGGAGACTGGTCAGTTGTTGATCTCTCAGAGGATATCAGCCTTCAACAGTTGGGTAGGCATAGAGAAACTCTCCTCAAGATAGATGAGGCGCTCAAAAAACTCGCTGAAGGCACGTATGGGATATGCGAGGAATGCGGAGAGGAGATTAGTAAACAGAGGCTTGAAGTCCTTCCATTTGCAATCTACTGTCGGGACTGCCAGGAAAAAAGAGAGGAGCTGGAAAAAATTGAGGGGATAATGGAGTAAGGTCTATTCCCCGTACACCTCCTCAAGTATTTTTTTAGCGCCACGAGATAGTAAATCTTCAGCGAGTGCCACACCGATCGATTCTGATTCCTCTGTCATACCTTCAATGTAGCCTTTCACAATCCTATTACCGGTGACACTTCCAACAAGCCCATCCATGATTAGTAATCCCCCCTCGCCCCCCTCTTTCAAATCCCCCCTTCCCCCCTTTTCTAAAGGGGGGTGAGGGGGGATTATCGGGGGGATGGGGGGATTATTGATTATCCTTGCATATGCAGCGATTGGCACCTGACAACCGCCACCCAGTCTTTTCAGAAATGCTCTCTCTGCCCTGACACATATTGCCGTCTCTGTATGATTAAGGAGATTGACAATGGTATTAATCAAATCATCCTCAACCCTGCATTCTATTCCTATAGCCCCCTGCCCGATTGCAGGAAGGCTTATCTCAGGGCTAAGAATTTCGGTAATTCTTTTAGATAATCCAAGTCTCTTGATGCCGGCGGCTGCGAGGATAACTGCGTCAAACTGACCTTCTTCAAGCTTCCTGAGCCTTGTATCAAGGTTTCCCCTTAATTGCATAACCCTTAAATCAGGTCTGATGTTTAAAAGCTGACATACCCTTCTGAGGCTACTTGTCCCAATACGAGCACCCTGAGGTAGTTCTTTGAAACTCTTCACCTTCGGGGACAGTCCCGATTCTACGAGACCCCCCTTTAATTCCCCCCTTAGTAAGGGGGGACATGGGGGGGTGGGACAGTCTCCTCCTTTACCCCCCTTTACTAAAGGGGGGATGGGGGGATTTAAGTTTTGCCTTTTGCCTTTTGCCTTTTGCCTTCTGACAATTAAGGCGTCCCTCGGGTCTTCCCTCTTGCATATGGCAGCAAGATGAAGCCCTGACGGGAATTCTGTAGGCACATCCTTCACGCTGTGGACTGCTAAATCAGCATCCCCTCGCAGAAGCGCCTCTTCGATCTCTTTTACAAAAAGCCCCTTACCCCCGACATTTGCGAGCGGGACGTCAAGTATCTTATCCCCTGTTGTTTTTATTTTAATGAGATCAATACGGAGTCCCGGGTTTACCTTCTGAAGCTCTGCTTTCACCCATTCTGCCTGCCACAGAGCAAGCTTGCTGCCACGTGTGCCAATAGATATTCTATTTCTCATCATCGATTCCATAGAGTTTTTTGATCGTTGCTATCAGGACATCCCTGTCTTCAGAATCCTCTTTCAGTACTGTAGTAGGGGGGTGGATAAGCTTATTGACAATCGCAGAAGCCATATATTCAATTGCCTCTCTCTCCTTCTCACCAATCTGCGGGATCTTGTTTAAAAGCCTGCTTAGTTCATCCCTTTTAATTTCTTCTGCCTTTTCCCTTAGAGCTATGATGGTTGGCACTGAATCTAAAGAAGACTGCCACTTCAGAAAGGTATCGATCTCTTCCTCTATGATCTTTTCTGCCTTCTCCGCCTCTTTCTGCCTTTCAAAAATGTTCGCATCAACAACACCCTGCAGGTCGTCAATATTGTAGAGGTATACATTATCAAGATCGTTAATCCCGGGGTCTATGTTTCTCGGCACAGAGATATCAATAATGAATACAGGCCTCTGCTTCCTTTCCTTTATAACCTTCTGCATCTGTCCCTTTGTTAATATATAAGTAGGGGCGCCTGTTGAACATAAAACTATATCAGTCCTGGCCATCTCCTGTATGAATTCCTCGAACCTGACAGACCTTCCATGAAATTCCTTTGCAAGATCACATGCACGTTCATATGTTCTGTTTGAAACAACTACCTCTTTCACCCCATTGCTGACCAAATGCCGTGCTGCAAGTTCAGCCATCTCACCTGCCCCTAAGAGCATACATACCTTCTTTGAGAGGTCAGTAAAGATCTTTTTTGCAAGTTCAACCGCTGCAAAGCTTATTGATACGGCATTTTCAGCTATCCTTGTTTCTGTCCTTACCCTTTTCGCAACCGAGATTGCCTTTTTCACGAGTTTATTTAGCATGATGCCGGTAGTCTTTTTCTTGAGGGCAAAATCAAATGCATCTTTCAGTTGTCCAAGGATCTGCGGTTCACCTACAACCATGGAATCGAGGCTTGATGCAACCCTGAAGATGTGCCTGACAGCCTCTGTGCCATTATATATGTAGAGAGCGGTATCAAGCGACCCCTTGTTTATGTTGTGGAATTCTGAAAGGAACGTCTTTAGTGATTCGGTTGCCTTGAGCGTATCGCTCACATTGGCATAGAGTTCTACCCTGTTACAGGTGGACAGTATGATAGCCTCTTGTATCTCAGGGAGTTCTCTGAAACGTATCAGGCCCTCTTCGAGTCTGGGGCCGTTAAATGCTAATTTTTCCCTGACATCAACATCTGCGGTTTTATGATTGAGTCCGGCAATAAAAACCTTCATAGGAAAACATGGAGACCTTTTCTAAGTAATTTAATCCCGAAAAAGGCAATAAGAATCGTTAAAAATCCAATGATAGATAAGAGTGCAGCCCTTTTGCCTCTCCACCCCGCAACCAGTCTTGCATGAAGAACGATAGCATAGATAAACCATGTTATCAGTGACCAGACCTCTCTTGTATCCCAATTCCAGTAACTCCCCCAGGCGCTTTCAGCCCATAAAGCGCCGGTGATTATTGCAAGGGTAAGTAAGGGGAATCCAAGTGTTATTAGTCTGTAATTGACCTCATCAAGGATCTGCAGGCTCGGAAGTCTCTCAAAAAGCCCGCCGAGGCGCTTGGATTTTACATAGTGTTCTTGTACGAGGTACATAGTCCCTATTCCAGATGCCAAGGCAAAGGCAGCATTACCGAGAAAGGCAAGGAATGTATGTATGCCGAGCCAGTAGCTCTGTAAAACAGGACTCAAAGGCTTTATCTCCCTCGGCAGCATAGAGGATGACAGCATCAGGACAAATACTACAGGCATGACAAAGGAACAGAGCAGGCTGATCTTGTATCTTAATTGAAGCAAGAAAAAGATAAGTACTATGCACCATGAAAAGAAGGATGTTGCCTCATGAAAGTTGGTTATCGGGATATGGCCTGCAACAACATAACGATACAGAATGCAAATCGTGTGAATGCCAAAACCAATTCCAGCCAATAGAAGCATAATTTTGGACGTGATTTTTGTTCCCTTGAAGAGCTCAATGATACTGACAATTGTCGCGGCAAAATAGAAGGTCAGGGCAAGCTCAAATAAGAGTACCCCCATCAGAAACAACCAAGCTCACAGCTCGTAATCTTTATATTCAGTTCGTCTGCGGCCTTGCCGATCTCCTTGTAAGAAACAGCCAGATCCTCGGCAATTTTTCTTGCAACGTGGCAGGGAAGACGGTTATTGATAGTCTTTTTCTTAATCTCTTCGACAATCCTGTCTTTCATATGAAGTTACCTCTAAATCACCGGATAAAATTATAATCCATAAAGCCTTTTAGAAACTCTATTTATTTTAAATATTACAATACAAAGTTTCAAAAACACAATTAGTCTGTCTTTTGAGCCTCTTGGCAAAAGTATGAAAACAACCAATTCTGTCATTCTGAGCAAAGCGAAGAATCTCATATAATTAATGAGTTACGAGACCCTTCACGAAGCCTGTCCTGAGCGAGACTTTGTCATGAGCTCAGTCGAACGATTCTTCAGTCCCCTTCAGAATGACAAGAGCGAAGGGTTCATGGTGACACTTCCAAGACTTTTGCAATGGCCTCATCCTGATAAAAAATGGAGATACGAATGTTTCAGCAGCCTGTTATAATACTTGCATGGATAGAGATAAAAGAAAAATAAAACAGCTTGTTATCAAAACGTATTCAGCCATAGCAACCAATACATCATGTTGCCCCACAACTACAAGTTGCTGTGCATCGGAGATCAATATAGTAAGCCTTTTAGAAGTGGGCAGGCGTCTGGGATATTCTGATGAGGAATTGAAAATAGGGCTTGGAGAGGCAAATCTTGGACTTGGCTGCGGGAATCCTCATGCGATTGCTGATCTCAAAAAAGGCGAAACAGTCCTCGATCTTGGCAGTGGTGCAGGGTTTGATGCCTTCCTTTCATGCATGAAAGTGGGTCAAGATGGTCATGTTATCGGAATAGATATGACTGCCGAGATGGTTGCCAAAGCAAAAGAAAATGCACAAAAACGCGGGATCAAAAATGTGGAGTTCAGGCTTGGAGAGATAGAACATCTGCCTGTCGAGGATTGTTCCATTGATGTGATTATATCTAACTGTGTCATTAATCTTTCTCCTGACAAACAGGCCGTCTTTAAGGAAGCCTTCCGGGTATTAAAGCATGGAGGAAGGCTTGCAATTTCAGATATTCTCAAAAAAGGTGAATTCTCCAAGGTTATTAAACAGAATGAAAATGCCTATAGCGGTTGAATTACAGGATCAATTCCCGCGGAGGAATTAAAGGGAATCCTCAAAATGGTTGGTTTCACAGACATCGTTATCCTGGGAAAGGAAAACAGTGACGAGATTATCAAAGGCTGGAATTTTGGGGAAGGCGTTGAGAAGATGGTATTTTCAGCCTATATACAGGCAAGAAAACCACCGATTAGTTGTTATAGTAAAAATATATTATAAAATTAAATCTCTTTTTGGTGTGTGCCTGTCCAAAAACTGGTAAAAAAGCATATTTTGTCATGCTGAACCCTGAAAGTGTCATTCTGAACTTGGTTCAGAATCTCTTCAGGGCAGGCTTGTTTCAGCATCTATTAAAATCAATAGGTTATGAGACCCTGAAATAAATTCAGGGTGACATTCAGGGAGTTTTTAGACAGGCTCTGTGTGTCTGATGTGCTTTTCTTGACATAGATAATCTGAGGATTTAAGATACTGATAAGTTACATAATATATTTGTAGCCGAGATTCAGTTAGAAATGGATGCGGGGGAACCGATTTATCGGGGCGTATTCCTTAGTTGGATAGGGCACTTCCAAGCCCGAGCCCGACAGCTAACCTCGTAGGCATTTGGAAGGGCACAATACATGCTTCATAAAGAATCTCCTGTAAGGGGGATAATTAAGTCTTTTGGTCTCGTCTTCGGTGACATTGGCACAAGTCCCATTTATACCTTAACAGTTATCTTTTTTCTCACAAAACCCACAGAAGCTCATGTTATCGGTGTTCTTTCCCTTATCGTCTGGACATTGGTAATCCTGGTAACGGTGGAATATGCATGGCTTGCAATGAGTCTTGGGAAAAAGGGTGAGGGAGGAACCATTGTTCTAAAGGAATTACTTATTCCTCTTTTAAAGTCAGGAAGAAAGGTATCTTTTGTTACGCTGCTTGCCTTTGTTGGTATATCCCTCCTTATTGGTGATGGTGTCATTACCCCTGCTATAAGCATACTCAGTGCTGTTGAAGGTTCACTTCTCATACCAGGCCTTGAGAATATAGGGCAGGAAACACTGATTCTTACCGCTGCTATCATTGCAATAACACTGTTTGCCTTCCAGAAGAAAGGGACTGAAAAGGTGGCAAAGGCATTTGGGCCTTTAATGACTGTGTGGTTTTTAGCATTCT
>VGWY01000057.1 GCA_016873575.1 Nitrospira sp.
GGGCTCCGTTGAGACCCTCGAATTACCAGGGTTGGGCAAGGTGCAAAACATAAAAGCTTATTAAGCATGATGAAAAAAGTACTTGACAAAAATAAACCAGGGCAAGGGTGAGGGGGTTAATGGACTTTTGCAAGAGCCTCAGAGGTTAGAGTTATGTTAAGGTGTATTCTTAGAGCAAAGATACATATGGCAACAGTTACAGAGTCTAACTTATCATACGAAGGGAGTATTACTATAGACGAAGAGATACTCAAAAAGTCAGGGATACTTCCTTATGAACGGGTTACCATAGGGAATCTCAATAATGGAGAACGATTTGAGACGTATGCAATACCAGGCAGGAAAGGCTCTGGTGAGATATGTCTTAACGGTCCTACTGCGAGGAAGGGTGTTGTTGGGGATAAGATTATCATCTTCTCCTACGGATATATTGAAGAAAGCAGGATAAAAAGCGTCAAACCGGAAATAATCTACCTTGATTCTGACAACAGGATTGTAAATATTAAATAAACCTTCTACTGTAGTGTCCCTTAAACAAGTGGTGTTATCAAAGGTAATTAGTAAGCTCTATATTGGCTTCACTTTGTCATTCCGGCTTGTCCGGAATCTTTCAGGGCTTCTCGGAAGGATTCCCGACGCGCTTTGCTTGCGGGAATGACATCCCTTTTGATTTGTTTATAACACCAGTTGTTTGTGAGACATTACACTACCATGACTATTTTATCTCCTTCAGTCTCTGAAGGAGGCTACGCGCGTTTTCAATGTCTTTTTTTGCTTTTGGATGATTGGGGTCTAAGGCAAGTGTTTCCTCCCATTCCTTAATAGCCTTATCAAGTTCTTCATCAGTAAAATACTTGACCCCCTTTATATAGTGCACATTGGCTAACTGCTTTTTCACAAAGGCTATGGATTCTTTGATATCTTTATATTTTGGGTCAACATGGTTAAACATGGCAAGCGCTTCCTTATATTTTTTTCCACGACTAAGCGTTTTGCCTATCAGATAATATGACTCATTATTTATATCCCGGGCATTTTTATTCGTTGGTTCGTATGCCAGAATTTTTTCAGTGATTGAAATTGCATCTTGATAATTTTTCGATTTTATGGAGGCGGAAGCTTTATTCAGCATCTCTTCCATATCAAAGGGGATCTCTTTGATTTCAACCGGCGTTTCTTTTGGTTCAATTGGTTGTTTTGTCCGTACCGGTTCTACAATAGGAATTTTTAAGGTAGTGTCCGATGCCAATTTTGTGTCTTTCCCAAGGTCATTGAAATAGGCAATGATAAAATCCTTTTGCGGGTCATTATACAATCGTTTGGCAATCTCTTTCAGGGTGTCATCTTTTTTTGCTTCGTAGGGCGTATAATCCTCACCTGACAATTTGTATTTCACATATTCCATGGCCTCCTTATGTTCAGGGTTGAGGCTGAGTGTGATAAGGAACTCCTTGCGTGCTGCTTGTATTGAATTGTTTTCATAATAAGATAATCCTTGTTTGAAATGTTGATTGGCTAATAGATTGACCTGTTCCTTTATATCAGTTATTTTTTTTGCTACATCCTTGTCTTTGGGAGAAAATTTGCTGACAATCTCATAGCTTTGTAATGCCTTGCGTAATTCTCCGTTTTTCTCATATTCCATGGCCTTGCTGCGGTATCGTTCAGTAAATGCAGGGAAGGATTCCTTTTTAACGTGAGCTACTTCAGGAGCAATAGGCTTTGTGGGCAAGGCAGCACAGCCGAAAACAACCACCATCAGAAAAACCAGGATTATTTGACTTATCCTGTAAACCAACACCCTTGTCACTTTAGTGCTTCGTTACTGAAGACGGTTACGTTTTCTTCAAACTGGTTCAATGTAAAGTCACCATATATCATAGAGCGGTTTATCCTGTAATTATGGGCAAAAAAAGGATTGCTGCCACGTTTTACCGTAAATGCACCACGATAACCATGTTTCTTAAGAAGCTCAATAATGAGGTGACTGGTATCGCCATAGGGGTAGGCAAGATATTTTACTTCTTTATTGAGTTTCCTTTTGATGATAGCTTCACAATCAGATAGTTCCTTATCAATTGCTTCAAAATATTTTCTGAAAGACTCCTCTCTATCCATTATGGTTAAGTCCCGGTGTGTTCTTGTGTGGCATTGTATATCAATGCCATTGTTTGCCATTTCCTGAACGAGGTCCCATGAGAGGGTCTTTTCACTCCCGACGATTAAATCCGTGTAGATAAAAAGCGTGGCTGGGTACCCGTATTTTTTTAGGATAGGGACTGCAATCTCATGCGTAGATCGCCACCCGTCATCAATGGTTATGACGACTGACTTTTTTGGTACCTGTTTCTTGAACTCAAGAAAATCAAAGAATTGATCCATAGAGATAACACGATAACCCTTATCTTGTAAAAATTTCATTTGTTCCTCAAAGGCTGCCTTGGTAACAGTCATCTTGTTTGATACGGTGAGAGAAAAATCATGATAGCTGAGCACCGGAATCGTTTGATACCCTTTCTCTGTTAACCCACCTAATTCATAAGGCTTGAGTGGGATAATCAATTCTTGTCCAGGCTTGATGGTATCGATGTCGTTATATTCGGCAATAAACCAGTCCATAGAGGAATCATTCAGGTATTTTGTTGCGAGGGAAGAGAGGGTATCACCTTCCTGGGCTGTGACAGCAACAAAATCAGGGAAGGTTTGAGGCTCGATCTTTGAACCCGTATCAGAGGCTGTGACTTGCGGAGGAATAGTCGAAGGCCCCTTACCCTGGGGCGTTGCACATCCTGTAATAATAAGTGCAACCAGCAATACAGAAAAAAATAAAGTGGTTAAATTCAGTCTTTTGTCCATCATGTTTGTTCTCACGGGTTTCCCCTACTTATTGTTTTGACTTCCCTGAAAATCCAGTACCTGAAAAGTCTCGACCAGTTCTGGCTTGCCCTTTATTTTTTGCGGAACAAGTACCTTGACTGAAATCATATTTTTCGTCAATTCATAGGTATCCCTACTGATAACGATCTCTCCTGGACCAGCCATATCTTTGAGCCGGGAAGCCACATTTACACTGTCACCAATAACGGTATATTCCATTTTGACTTGTGAACCAAGGTTTCCAGATACAACAATCCCTGAATTGACTCCAATCCCTATTCTTGATAAGAAAGGATTTTTATTTTGGTTGGCCTGTTGTTGCAATGCCTTTTGCATAGCGACAGCAGCTTTGACTGCCCTTTCAGCATGGTCAGCATGGGGAATTGGTGTACCAAAGACACCAAGGACTGCATCACCGATAAATTTGTCAACATACCCACCATATTCTAATATGAATTGTGTGGCAATACTAAAATACTCATTCAATGCCTCTACAACATCTGCCGGATCCATTTTCCCAGCATAGGCAGTAAATCCCCTGATATCAGTAAAGAGGATTGAAGCCTCGGTTCGATTCCCTTTCAGCCAGGAATCTTCAGGATGGGATAATATCATATCCAGTACATCAGGACCGACATAGCGGCCAAATGACTCCTGAATCAATAACTTCTTCCAGAGCTCCTGAGCCATATAATTAAAAGATGTAGCCAGGTCGCCGAACTCATCTTTTCTTGTCATGTCGATTCGATATTGATAATTTCCCTTCCCGATCTCTTTAGTTGCTAAAACCAGTTTTGAAATAGGGCGTGAGAAATTAATCCCCAGCAATATGGCAATGGAAATTCCTAACAGGACAATTAATGAACTCATGAAGAGTATGGAGATGCTCTCTTTGCGAATGAGATGATGAATGAAATCCAGAGATATGCCAACATGGACTGCTCCTAATTCTGTATCTTTAAACATCACAGGTCTGGATACATTCAGAACATGGGAACCCGAAGGAAGTGTATAATTGAAGTAGGTAATATTTCCATCACTCATCACCTTATCCGTACTGCTGAATGTCTGGAAATTAGTGCCAATTTTCGTATGATCTGTATGTGCCTTTATGATTTGTTGTCGATCCACAATAACAGCATAAAGAAGTCCTTCTACAGATGCTGCTTCTTTTATCAGCGTATTCAGTTTTACAATGTCATCCTGTAAAAGAGGAATATTTGCATTATTAGCAAAATAGTTCAGGCTTACTTTTCCCGTCTTTACTGTTTGCAGATAAAGCTGTTCTCTCTGCCGGGCGAGGATAACAAAGCTTAAGATGAGCACAGTCAACCAGATGATGAATGTGATAGCAATGGAAAGTTTAACCCGAATTGGGATACGGAATGATAATTTCTTTTTAAATTGACTCTGTATGCTTAGGTGTTCAATGTTTGTTGCCATGTTTTATGGGTTGGGTTTGCTGAACAGAGCAAGATTCCTTATAGCAGTTATCGGTAGCATGTTTTATACAGACCTCCCTTACTTACTATAGTCAACGCACTTAATACTGTTACATTGTCATTGCGAGCCCGAAGGGCGTGGCAATCTCCTCTTTGGGATTGCGGAGCCTGTTCCGAGCAAAGCAAGGAATCTCCGAGTTTGCTTCGGCTTCACCTCGCAACCGCTCTGCTCCTCGCAATCCTTCTTTCGGAAAGATTCCCGACAAGCGGGAATGACATATAACGTGACCTTACTTATGAACCCCTTACTTATATGCATATGCTATCACATTACTTATCTATACATCAATTCATGCTACCGCTAATAGCAGCATCTCCAATTCCGTGATTGAAACAAACAGAGTCACCTTAAATTACTCCCCTCCCTTGATGGGAGGGGATAAAGGGGAGGGTGGGATAAAAGAAAAGAGGGTCTTTGTGGAAGTGAGAGGGTATAATCTTACAAAAAGGTATATTTGTTGGTAATCCCCCCTTTAGAAAAGGGGGGTGAGGGGGGATTTGAAAACTCTTGGGAATAGATATGCTTTCGTATAATAAAAGTCTTAAACAAATATCGAGGAACTTAAGAAGAAACATGACAGATGCGGAGATGTTGCTATGGTCAAAACTTAGGGGTAAACAATTAAATGGATTTCAGTTTTACAGGCAGAAGATTATAGACAACTACATTGCTGATTTTTATTGTCCAATCCCCCTCTACCCCCTTTAGTAAAGGGGGTAGAGGGGGATTTATTGAGCTTGACGGAAGTCAACACTATACGGCTGTGGGAAGAGAAAAAGACAAGATGAGAGATGATTATATGAGGAGAGCGGGAATAACTGTTTTAAGGTTTTCAGATAGAGAGGTATTAGGGCAGATTGATGCAGTTTTAGAAAAGATATGGAGCAGGTTATGATTAATAAAATCTCCCCTAACCCCCTTTGCCAAAGAGGGGAAATGGAAAAGATTGACCCACTCGATTACGCGAAGACCCTATGTTTCCTTATCAGTATTATCAGCCAAAAATAGTATAATATGACATTCAATTCCATAAATATGTCTTCAAAAGGAGGGGGAAAGATGAATTTCTGGGAAAAGGTAAAAAGGGATATACAGAAGGGAATTCAGGAAGGCATTGATTTTGTTAAAGAAGGTGCGACTGTTGTAAAGGAGAAAGCTGAAGAACTTACTGAGGAAGGCAAAAAACAATATAAGATTTTTGAGATTAAGACAAAGGTTCAAAAGGAAATGGCAGAACTTGGAGGAAGGGTCTATGATCTGAGTTCTCAGGTCAAAAATCCATTCCTTGACAGTAAAGTAAAGGCAATCATAAATCGAATCAAAAAGTTTGAGGCACAAATTACAAAACTGAAGGGGGCGTTAAAGGTTGTATCAAAGAAGACTGCCACAAAGCGTTCCACAAGGTCAAAGAGCAAAAAATCCTGAGCGTGGTTTATCAAAATCCTGATACAATTAGACACTGAATTTCGTGGAAAGATTAAGGAAAGTGAGGTAGAAGAATGTCTCATCCAAAGGTCCTTGCTTTTATTCTTGCCGGAGGCAAAGGTGAGCGACTTTTCCCGTTGACGGTATTCCGTTCGAAGCCATCAGTTCCTTTTGGGGGAAGGTACAGGATAGTGGATTTTGTCCTGAGCAACTTTGTGAATTCGCACATCTATTCTATTTATCTTCTCGTGCAATACAAATCCCAATCAATGATTGAGCATATTCGGCAACAATGGGTGTTATCTTCTGTTATCAAAGAGCACTTTGTGACTGTAGTTCCACCTCAGATGCGCATGGGCCCGGAATGGTTTCAGGGCACAGCAGATGCTGTTTACCAGAATATGGACCTCATCCGTCAACATAATCCCGAACTCGTTATCATTTTTGGTTCAGACCATATTTACAGGATGGATATACGCCAGATGATCGATTTTCATCTCAAAAGGGATGCACACGTTACTGTAACTGCAAGACCTGTCCCACTTGCACAGGCATCATCATTTGGAGTTATTTTAACTGACAGCGAAAAACGAATTATTGGATT
Organism: Nitrospira sp.; assembly: GCA_016873575.1. GTDB lineage: Bacteria > Nitrospirota > Thermodesulfovibrionia > Thermodesulfovibrionales > SM23-35 > VGWY01. The sequence continues at coordinate 6,410 of VGWY01000057.1, forward strand.
TCAGGAAAAGCCAAAGAAACCGAATCCGATGCCTGATGATCCCAGCCGTGCATATGTATCCATGGGGAATTATATATTTACGAGAGACGTGCTTTTAACTGCACTTGCAAAAGCCCAGCGGAAAAAACAACACGATTTTGGTGCACATATTATCCCTGAACTGGTTGAGACGTCAAAGGTATTTGCGTATGACTTTGCAACAAATAGTATTCCCGGGACCATGCCCTATGAGGAAAAGGGCTATTGGCGGGATGTGGGTACAATATCTGCGTTTTTCGAAGCGCACATGGACATGTTAGGGGATGCTCCTTTATTTGAGATCAACAATAAATTGTGGCCTGTCCGTCCATCAAATTATGAAGGACCTGCTACAAAGATACTGAAAGGTACCATCAGGAATAGTGTAATCGCTGAAGGAATAGTAATTCACAATGCGAAGATTCAGAATTCCTTCATTCGGAGCGGAGTGATTATAGAGGATGGTGTCAGTATAGAAGACTGCATCATAATGGATCACGTAGTCTTAAAAAAGAATTGTAAACTGAGAAGGGTTATTGTGGACAAGCTGAATGTCGTAGAGGAAGGGGAACAAATCGGTTTTAACCCTGATGAAGACCGCTTCCGTTGCCATATAGACCGTTCGGGGATAGCAATCATTCCGAGAGGAGGGAGGCTGATAAGGCCGCCAAAATGAATAAATTCACCTTCTTCATCCTTCATAATTCATCCTTTATCTTTTCCAAATGTCATCTCTGTGTACTCTGTGGTTTGTTGTTAATATGCCTCAATGGTTGCGGGCATGTCATTTCTCATGAATTAAGACAGCAGGCTGATAAGGAATTAACACCGGAGTTTCTTTTTAAAGACCCGGATACATTGAAAGGCAAGACAGTGATACTCGGTGGTATTATTGTCAGTTCTAAGAATACCAACGAAGGGACATATATCGAAGTGCTTCAAAAACCATTGGATTATCGCGGCAGACCAAAAGTTACTGATGTCACCTATGGCCGGTTTCTCATATTTTCAGAAAGCTATCTGGATACAGCAGTTTATTCTGCGGGAAGAGAGATAACCTTGGCTGGTGAGGTTTTAGGAAGGCAAATCCGCCCCCTCGGAGAGATTCAATATTCATATCTTCTTATAAAAGGGAAAGAACTTCATCTTATCGAACCTCATGAAGGTTTACCGATACGATTTTCTATAGGGATATGGACAACCTTTTAAATTACATAATTCCTTGTAGTATGTCATTGACCCGAAAGTGTTTTTTTCTGTCATTGCGAGCGAAGCGTGGCAATCTCGTTATTTGAGATTGCTTCGGGCTAACGCCCTCGCAATGACATTTTCATTGTTCCTTTGTGAGCCAAGGGCTCATGTCGATTCTGGACAAGCCAGAATGACAGATGAGAGGTCTAATGGAAGATTTTTATACTGAGAAAAAGATTTATTATCACGATACAGATTGTGGAGGTGTGGTTTACTATGCCAATTACCTGAAACATCTGGAAGAGGCGCGTACAGAATATCTTCTGAGTAAAGGTATTTCATTACAGGAAATGGCAGAGAAAGATATATGGTTTGTTGTTGCAAAGGTGGAAATAGAATATAAATCACCAGCACGGTACCAGGATACACTGAAGATCCTTACAAGGATTGAAAAAACCAAAATCGCTACCATGAAGATTTTTCAGAAGATCATGAAAGACAATACTATTGTCGTCGAAGCATATACGACATTGGTTTGCGTGGGGAAGGATTTTAAACCAAAACCCTTACCCGAGGAAATCAAAAAATCCTTGGATTAAATTTGGAATGCGGGTGTGTCCATTTTTTGTCCCATTATCATTTTATACATAAATGCTGTGGTATACTAAATTCTAAAAAATGTCAAGAATAGTGCCTATGTCATATCGAGCCTGGTTTCAATGCATCAATGAGCAATGCCGAGCGAGCTATCCGCTCAACTCGATCGTCTATCGCTGCAAGACGTGTGGCTCACTGCTGGAAGTGCATCACGACCTTCAGGCACTTGCCCAAAGCGATGCCAGGGCATGGATGAAGTTATTCGAGAACCGCTATAAGTCCACCGAATGGCCGTATGGCTCCGGCGTGTGGGGTAAAAAGGAATGGGTTCTCCCACAGATTGACAACGACAACATCGTCTCTCTCTACGAGGGAGGCACCAACCTGTTCTGGGCCGAGCGTTTCGGCAAAATGCTTGGCCTGGATGACCTCTGGATCAAACTCTGCGGCAACTCCCACAGCGGCTCGTTCAAAGACCTCGGCATGACGGTGCTCGTGTCCCAGGTCAAGCAGATGATCAGCGAAGGTGTGCCGATAAAGGCGGTCGTCTGTGCATCCACCGGCGACACATCGGCCGCGCTTGCGGTTTACTGCGCCGCTGCCGGCATCCAATCCGTCGTGCTGCTGCCTAAGGGGAAAATTTCGATTGCTCAGCTTATTCAGCCCATCTCCAACGGTGCACTGGTGCTGTCGCTGGACACTGACTTTGACGGTTGCATGAGCATCGTGAAGGAAATCACAAAGGACGAGACGATGTACCTAGCCAATTCGATGAACTCGTTGCGTATCGAGGGGCAGAAAACCGTTGGGATCGAGGTCGTCCAGCAATTTGACTGGGAAACGCCTGACGTGATCATCATCCCCGGCGGTAATCTTGGAAATATCTCCGCACTGGGCAGCGGCCTGCTCATGATGCGTGACCTCGGCCTGATTTCCGAGCTCCCGCGCATCGTTGTTGCCCAGGCCGAACGTGCCAACCCACTCTACCGCTCCTATCTGAAAAATTTCGAGACCTTCGAACCAATGCAGGCCCAGAAGACTCTGGCCAGTGCCATCCAGATCGGCAACCCGGTCAGTTTCGAGAAGGCCGTCCGTACGCTGAAACAGTTCAACGGAATCGTCGAGCAGGCTACCGAACAGGAACTGGCAGACGCAGCAGCGATTGGCGACAAAACCGGCATGTTTAACTGCCCGCACACCGGCGTGGCGCTGGCAGTACTGATTAAACTACTCACCGCAGGCAAGATCGATAAGTCCGAGCGCGTTGTGGTCATCTCAACAGCGCACGGGCTGAAATTCACCGACTTCAAGGTCCGCTACCACGAGGGGGCGCTTGACTTCCCCTGCCACTTTGCCAATAAACCAATCGAGCTACCGCCCAGCGTGGATGCGGTTAAGGCAGCTCTCCAGCAAGCTTTGCGAAGAGGAGGAAACCCGATGTCTAAAAAGTCGTCAAAAACCAGGAGCTGGAAACCGGCTACCCTTGCTATCCACGGACTGGGCCGCACTCCTAAAGCTCACTACGCAGTCTCTACGCCGATCGTCCAGACCTCCAACTACTACTTCGACTCCACTGCCGATGTGCTTGATTTCATGAAGGCCAAGAGCGAGGGCCGTGTGGTGCGGGAACACGAATACGGCCGCTATGGCAATCCGACACAGCAGGAATGCGAACGTAAACTGGCAGCCATTGAGGGTGCCGAAAGGGCGCTGCTGTTCTCAACCGGCATGAGCGCAGTAATCATGACGTTAATGGCTTATATGCGCCGCAATTGCCACATCATCTTCACCAACGACTGCTACCGCCAGACGCGCGATTTCGCAACGAACATGCTATCTGAGTTCGGCATAGAGGTTTCACTGGTGGACCCGACTGCCGAGGCCATCGCCAAAGCGATCCGGCCCGACACCAATATCATCTTTACCGAATCGCCGACCAATCCCTACCTGCGCGTGCTTGACATCCCGGCAGTGGTGAAAGTAGCAAAAAAACACCGCGTGATGACCATGATAGATGCTACGCTGGCTACGCCTTTCAATATCAAACCGCTCGATCTGGGCGTGGATATTGTCATCCACTCCGCTACCAAGTATCTCGGTGGTCACAATGACCTGCTGGCCGGCGTCACCCTTGGCAAACACGATCTGCTTAACGACCTCAACCGCTTGCAGCGGATGATTGGCGCCACACCCGGCCCGTTTACCTGTTTCCTGCTCGAACGAGGTCTGAAGACCTTCGTGCTGCGCATGGAGCACCACAACCGCGCAGGGCTGACCATCGCCCGCATGCTGGAGTCGCACCCGAAAATCGAGAAGATCTGGTATCCTGGCTTGGAGTCTCATCCGGACCACAGAATCGCGATCCAGCAGATGAGTGGCTTTGGCAGCGTGATTACCTTCCTGCTCAAAGGCGGAGACAAGGAAACGCGCAAGTTTATTGATGCGCTGGAGCTGTTCCTGATCACACCCAGCCTCGGCGGCACCGAAAGCCTGGTGACGCAGATGGCGCCGATGTCATTCTTTGATTACCCCGAGGACTACCGCCGCTCGATCGGCATGGTGGACAACCTGGTCCGTATCGCGCTGGGCCTTGAGGATGTGGACGACCTGATCGCCGACCTGAAGCAGGCATTGGGCAAGATCTGAACCCCCGCCGGTTTAAGCCACATTAAGGAGGCTTTTGATAATCAAAGGTGCTGATATGATACTAATAAGACCATAAGTAAAACCACGCCATCCTGATGCTTTCTGTGCTTTTTTTCTGATAAAATTTTAATGGATTCTTTATATGGAATACCTTGTCATCATTTTTATTATCATAATAATCATCGGCCTCCTTGCCAACCGTGAACTCGCCCGTGATAAAAAGAGAATTAAACGCATGATGAGAGAATACTCCTTCAGAACATATTCTCCTGAAGATGCGAAGGAAAATCATCCTGAAAAAGGGGCAAAGGATAAGAAATTGTGAAATTTTTAGACCCGCGCTCTGAAAACGCCTTAGCACATCAAGAAATAGAGAGAATCTTTTTCGGGAAATGCAAAAGATTCTTATTCCGTTTTTTATTGCTACCCATGTAATACATCGATATAATTTTGCTATAAATGTATTTTGCGATTAGACTTTACAAAATATATGAAAAGGCCAAACAGACAAGGAGGGACTCGTAATGAACATAGGAAATACAGTGATTGTCACTCCTGCTGACAGGATTCCGAAGAAACCTGTAGCAGCAGGCTCAGGTACTTCAATGCAGGTTCTCATCGGTTCTGATAGTGCACCAAACTTCGCAATGAGGAGATTCATTATGGAGACAGGTGGAGGTATGCCTAACCACACAAATAGCGTAGAACACGAGCAGTTTGTGTTGAGGGGACACGCTAAGGTTGGAATCGGAAAGGACGTCTACAAGGTGAAAAGCGGTGATGTTGTTTTTATCCCCAAGGGCATCCCCCACTGGTATAAAGCTGAGGGTGATGAGCCGTTTGAGTTCATATGCGTTGTTCCCAATATACCTGACCATATCGAAATACTTGAAAAGAGTGAATCTTAGCAGCTGAACAGAAAAGTGTATATTAAGAAAAGGTCGAGTATGCTTTCTCTTACACGGCGTATCCTCAAGAAATTTCATCCCGAGGGCATACCCTTCCCGGGAACATTCTTTTACAACTTTGTCAGCAAGAGTAAAATCTTCCAGCACCATTACGACCTGATTTCACAGGACGTACTGAACCATGTTACATCAGGGAAGGTGCTTGATATCGGTACAGGGCCCGGCTGGCTTCTTTTAAGTCTGCATAAACAGAACCCACATTTTGAACTCGTCGGGGCAGACATTTCTGCGTCGATGGTTGAAAGGGCAAAAGCAAACATACAACAGGCTGATTTGAGCGGTCAGATACATGTTGAAATTGCGGATGCCAAGTCTATGCCCTTTGCTGACGACTCCTTTGATGCAGTGATCAGCACCGGGTCTGTGCATCACTGGAAGGACCCCCTCACGTCTATAAATGAGATCTACCGTATTCTTAAGCCCGGCGGATATGCATTCCTATATGATATCGTAAGCGATATACCAAAAGCCGTCTTAAAACAGATGGCAAAGGATTTCGGCAGGCTCCGGATGTTTCTCTTGTGGCTCCATGCCTTTGAGGAGCCTTTTTATAGTCTCGATAATTACCGGCTGCTGGCCGGGCAGACCAGATTTAAGGAAGGAACAACGAGATTTGTAGGGGTTATGTGCTGCTTATCATTAAGAAAGTCTCTACCAAACGTTAAATTGTCAGGAAGCTGGGAAGATAGGAAGTTTGAAGTCTGAAGCGGTATATACGGTATATACGGGGTCAGGTCTTGCAATATAACATTAATGAAAGGGTCATTGGGGTCAGCCCTTGAAACTTGACAATATCTTTTACGCCGATAAATGGAAAAAGCGTCCGTCCCCTTTATCTCAGACGAAATATTAAATATCAGAAATTTTATTTCTTCTCCAT
>VGWY01000058.1 GCA_016873575.1 Nitrospira sp.
AAGGAAATAGCGGGCTACATCAACCATGCAGGTATCCTCATCCATCACCACCAGACCTCCTGAACCCATAATCGAGCCAGCTTTTGTCAGCGAATCGAAATCTACAGGTATGTCAATCATATCTGCAGGAAGACAACCGCCGGATGGCCCCCCTGTCTGCACTGCCTTAAAAGCCTTGCCTCCGGGCACACCTCCACCGATATCAAAGATTATTTTCCTGAGTGTAGCCCCCATGGGTACTTCTATCAGCCCGCAGTTTGTTACCTTGCCTGTGAGGGAAAATACTGCAGTTCCCTTACTTTTTTCAGTACCTCTCTGAGCAAACCATTCTGAACCATTGGATATTATTAAAGGAATATTGGCAAAGGTCTTTACATTATTGAGGAGTGTCGGCTTGTTCCATAACCCTTCTTCTGTAGTCCGGGGCCGTGGCATAACTTTGGGCATTCCCCTCTTCCCCTCGATTGACCGTACTAAAGCAGTGGATTCACCGCATACAAAAGCGCCTGCACCCTGAAAGATCTCTAAATCAAAACTGAAATCGCTATCAAGGATATGATTACCCAACAATCCCTCCTGCCTTGCCTGCTCAATAGCAATCTTCAAGCGATTTACCGCCAAAGGGTATTCTGCCCTCACATAAATAAAACCTTTTTCTGCTCCGATGGCATATGCTGCGATGATTATCCCTTCTATGACTGAATGTGGATTGCCTTCCATGACAGAACGGTCCTGGAATGCCCCGGGGTCACCTTCATCAGCATTGCAGACTACATACTTTATATCTCCATACACATTGCGGCATGATTCCCATTTGCGTCCTGTCGGAAATCCGGCACCGCCGAGACCTCTAAGACCCGCACCCTTTACTTCCGAGATAACTCCTTCAGGCGTCATCTCAGAGATTGCCTTGCGCAATGCCTTATAACCACCAATCTCAAGATAGTCATTGATGTCTTCAGGGTCTATATATCCGCAATGCTTTAATATAGTCCGCTCCTGTTTGTTGTAGAAAGGTATCTCACGATAGTGCGGGATTGGTTTATCAGTAATCGGGTCACGGTACAATAAGCGCTCAGATGGTTTCCCACCCGTTAAAAGCGATTGAATGATCTCAGGCATGTCTTCTGTCTTGACCTTTGTATAGAAAATGCCCTCAGGCTCGATTACAATGAGAGGACCCTGCTGGCAGAAACCATGACAGCCTGTGCGTTTTACAAGGATGTCTTCTGCATGACCTGAATCTTCTATCTCATCTTTTAAGAGAGAAAAAACCTGTTCAGAACCGCCTGAAACGCAGCCTGTGCCCTGGCACACGAGAAGAGTATTTCGTTTATTCGACATCCTCTCCTCCTCCTTCCTTCACAAGAAAAAGTCCCTTAGCCTTTTCCGGGGTCATATCACCTGAAACTTCCCTGTTTATCCTTATACAGGGCGCAAGGGCACAACAGCCGATACAGGCTACAGTTTCGAGGGTGTACTCGAGGTCATCCGAAGTCTCACCTTCTTTTAGGTCTATAGTCTTCACAACTGTACTCAGGATTTGAGGTGCACCCCGGATATGACAGGCCGTGCCCCTGCAGACTGCAACCCGTTTTCTGCCCAAAGGCAACAGTCTGAACTGCGCATAAAATGATGCGACTGAATACACATGGCTTTCAGGAACACCAACGAATTTTGCAATGTCAAGCATCGCCTTTTCAGGCAGATAACCAAGATTATCCTGAACCTCCTGCAGAATCGGGACTAATTCGTTTCTTTCACCCTTAAAAGATGCCAGAATCTGTTCTAAAAGCTCATCTTCCATTACCCGTGACCTCTAACCCCTCACCCTACCCTCTCCCGCAAGGGGAGAGGGAAATTTCCCTCCCTTGATGGGAGGGATTAAGGGAGGGTGAGCTAACTGCTCATTAATGATGTGTTTACTTTTTACCAAAATCCTCCCGCATCCATACCCGTTTCCTTCTCAGGTTTTTATCAAAGCTCAAGATAGAACACATTGCACGGCAGATCCCACACCTGTTGCATTTATTGGTATCAGCATACACATTGTTATCCTTTTCGGATATGCTTATTGCTCCTGCAGGACAGCTGACCATGCAGAACGGTGATGCACAGAATTTATAGCAAATCAAATTAAGCATTATTCCCTCCTCCTTAAACTGATTACAGGGATTTTTTTATCGTTGTAATCATTTTCTATTTTTATCCCAAGATATTTTCAGCTTCTTTCATGTCTACATCCATGAGATATGGAATACCGGAGACCTCTGTTGCTTCTCTGGTAAGGGACATAATATCGTCCCTGTCTATGTACTTTAAAGCAAATTTACGGGTGCCTGCCATGAGCTGTCTCAATCCTACTGCGAGCCTGTCATAATAGGTATAAATACCTATTGCTGCTGGAGGTATCTTTTTGAAATCCTTTCCGAATTTTTCCTTGAGCTGTGCAGCACCATTAAAGGTTCTCATAAGGGCTTCTTCATATTCCTTGCCTTTTCCATAAGCCTCTTCTATAAGTTTGCCCTGTGTTTTTCCGACCATACCTGCGGTGAGGGTTGAACGTCCCATGCAGATTGCTTTCACAAAGGGAGATCCCAAAGCTATCGCCTTGAAAATGTGATCCTCAAGGACGATACCACCGGCTATTGCGACAGAAGGGACAAATTCACCCTTTTCTTTCAGTCTCTTAAGATATTTGTAAAGTAAGCACTCAAGATAGACAGTCGGGATTCCCCATTCGTTCATCATGCGCCACGGGCTCATTCCGGTTCCACCGCCAGCACCGTCAACAGTGAGAAGGTCTATCTTTGCCATTGATGAATACTTCACTGCACGGGCTAAATCTACCGGCCTGTATGCACCTGTTTTAAGTGTCACATACTTGGCACCGATCTTCCTTACTCTTTCTACCTCTTTCATGAAGGAATCTTCATCAACCATGCCGAGACGTGAATGTCTTTCAAATTCTGCAATGCCTCCGAGTTTATGTGCTTCCTGGACCGACTTGTTTTCAGGATCAGGAAGAACAATATATCCCCTCTGTTTTAGTTGTAATGCCCTGTCGAGAGTCGGGAGCATAACCTCTCCACCGATGCATTTTGCTCCCTGTCCCCATTTGAGCTCGATACCCACAACGCCGAGCTTCTCAACTGCATATTCAGCAACACCGAGGCGGGTGTCCTCTACATTCAACTGGACGAGCATCGTTCCATAGCCGTCATACCAGTCCTTGTATGTCTTTACCCTTCTTGTAAGCTCCGGGGAATTGGTGATTTTTCCATTTTTGATCTCTGCCTTTGGATCCATTCCACAGACATTTTCTCCGCATATAAGGATAGAACCACTGATTGCTGCGCCTATGGCAGTACCTTCCCAGTTGACCCGTGCTATTTCTGTTGAACCAAGGGCGCCGGTAAAGAACGGAACCCTCATTTTAATTTTTCCCCCATCAGCACCGTTTATTCCTGTCTCTACATTTACTGCAGGGAATGTTGCCTTGTCAGGGTCAGCCTCAGCACCTACAGCCCCCACACAGGTTCCATGAATGTTGAAATGAGAAAAATCTACCGGGTAATCTTTTTCTGATCCTGAAATAACCTTTCCAAATGGTTGAGGGTAAATAATCTCCCTTCCACGAAGGGCAGACCTTCCGACCTCACAGTAACCGGGGCAGCCATCAACACAGTTGACGCACAGTCCGGACATGGGTGAAGGTGATACCCTTGTTGTTGTTACAGTTGCAGCACTTGCATTCGGCTTGCTAAGACTCATCTTCTCCTCCTTTTCATTCAGTATTTATTACTTTTTCAGGAACGGCTTCAGTATTAGTAATATTCACAGGCAAAAAAATCCCTTTCCCTTATCACCTCCTTCATTCTTCCAGAGAGACGGAACACTTCTATTAATGGCGAGTTATTGGAAATTTTTCGGCTTCTGACCTCTATGTCTAATAATAGCTTTGTCATAGTAGGCAAACGGTTACCTTTTGCTTTACTTTACGACATGAATATTAAAATGTCAAGGGAGATAAATTTATGAATATTTTAGTGAAAATATAGATAAATCAATTAGTTATAGGCAGTGATGATAGTACTCAGATGTTTTGAAAAAATAAAAGAAGATTTTCTGCTCGGCAAAGACTTGCCGAATTGGTATATTATACTGATTTGATTAAAGAAGCTCCTGAAAAGTTATTAATTCAGAAAATTTGTACAGCGTTGACATTGCCTTACTCATCGTGGGAATGCCTGTCTCTTCAAGGGCAGCTATGGGGTTAAGTCCACCAACAATGATCATCCCTGCTTTGTCAACGTTTACAGGGATCTCGATGAGTGACTGATTGGGATTTCCAATCAGCAAGATACCGCCAATTCCTTTTCCCCTCAGGGTTTCTTGTAATTGGACGGCCTTTTCGATACTGACAACCGGTATTTCTCTGAAGCTTGCAAGTATCTTCCCTGAATGATTCCTGACAGCACTGCAGACATCGGTCATCTTGCTCTTTATAAATATCTCAAGCGGATCAAGTGAGGAACCTTCATAGCCGATCAGCGCGGTGAAGCGTACCGGGTCAGAATTGATCTGGAGCACTCCTCCAAATTTCGATGTAACCGGTATTCCTGCCTTGAGAAAAATTCCATTTATCGTGACACTGCACACAGTACCGAACCCAACCTGTCCTTCCGGTATCATGATATCCTCTATCTTTTCTCCTCCTCTCCTTAAAACAACTCTATCAGACATAACATAGGGAGACGAGAATACAGGTTTCATGGTTTCTATTGCTTCTTTCAGTTTTTCCTCGGGGAAATAGGAAATATTAAGAATAATACTGCCCTCTTGTGTTTCGAGGTCAAGATTTGTAAGGTACGATAGTGTCTCAATTTTACTAATAATAAAGCCAACTTTTGCGGACACGAAGGCATAAGAGATTTCTTCTCTTCCTTTCTGTGTAATCATTCTCCCTTCCTTTCCGAATACTTTCGTAAAGCCTCTCTCATCGAGGATCCTGAGATGGTATCGCACAGTCCTTTCTGTAAGTTCTACACCAAGTATTTTCATCTGTCTTGATATTTCTCGGGCGCCTTGTATCTTGTCAGGATGTTTATCGAGCACTCTCAAAATTACAAGCATTGTCTTTGTCATGAAAAATAATCTCCTTTCTTAAGTTTTTGAAAGCGGGGATACAACTCTTGTATCCCCGCTTTCAAAGGAATGTTAACTGGCAAAAACCTCCTCAGTCTCTTCCGCACCAAAAAGAATCCTGTCAGCTTCTTCCATATCAGACTCCATAACATAAGGTATCCCTGTAACCTCTGATGCCTCTCTTGTTAATGATACAAGGTCAGATCTGTCAAGGTATTGAATTGCAAACTTCCTTGCACCAGCCATAAACTGCTGGAGGCCGAGCATGAGCCTGTCACAGAATGTATACATACCTATTGCACCAAAAGGAATTTTCTTAAAGTTTTTGCCATATTTTGACTTTAGTGTTTCAGCACTTACGAATATTGTCTCTGCCGAATCACCGTATTTCTTTATCTCGGGGGGGAGTTTTTCTTCAGACATCCACCTCTGTATATTCTTTCCGACCATCGCAGGAATCATCGTTGCACGGCCCATACATACAGCCTTTACAAAGGGAGCACCCAATGCAATTGCCTTAAAGACGTGATCTTCCAGAGAGAATCCCCCGGCAATAGCAAGGTCAGGGACATATTTGCCCTTTGCCCTTAATTCACTGGCGAATTTGTATGCAAGGGACTCAAGATAGATAGTCGGTATTCCCCATTCATTCATCATCCTCCATGGGCTCATTCCTGTTCCCCCACCGGCGCCATCAATAGTAAGCAGATCTATCTCAGCATCTGAGGCAAACTTGATTGCCCTTGCGAGGTCAGTGATCCTGTAGGCACCTGTCTTCAGGGAAACAAACTTTGCACCTATTTTCCTGAGATACTCTACACTTTTCATGAAATTATCATATTGAACCATGCCGAGCCTTGAATGTCTTTCAAATTCCTTAAAAGCACCTTCTCTAAAGGCCTTTTGTACAACAGTATCTTCAGGATCTGGCAGAACAACATATCCTCTCCTTTTTAATTCAAGCGCTCTATCAAGTGTTTTTAGCTTCACTTCACCACCGATATTTTTTGCCCCTTGTCCCCATTTCAGCTCAAGACATTCAACACCAAGTTTCTCGACTGCATATTCTGGAGAGCCGAGTCTTGCATCCTCAACGTTCTGTTGCAAAACTATAGCCCCATATCCATCGGACCATTCATTAAAGGTCTTTACCCTTCTTTCAAGTTCAGGTGAGTTTGTCACTCTGCCGTTGACTATTTCAGCTTTGTGATCCATTCCAACGACATTTTCACCTATAACTACCATAAGTCCTGAGATAGCACCGCCGATAGCCATTCCTTCCCAGTTATCCCTCGCTATATTTGTTGAACCCAGGGCACCAGTAAAAATAGGTATCCTCAACTTAATTTTGTGCTTATTGCCGATTTCTACCTCTGTTGATACATTCGTGAACAGTGCCTTATCAGAATCTGCTTCCATTCCGACAGCACCCACACATGTGCCTTGGATATTAAGATGAGAGTAATCTACAGGATACTGCTTTGTTGCTCCAGCAGTAACCTTACCAAATGGCTGGGGATACAGCACTTCCCTCCCTCGGTAAGAAGACTTCCCGATCTCACATATTCCCGGACACCCATCAAGACATACTGAACAGATGCCTGAATTTGGAGCCGGGTCTTGAACCCTGTTCTTTGTACCTGTTGCTGCACTTGCATTCGGTCTTCCGTAATTCATTCCGCCCTCCTTAATTAAGTATTATTTAATAATATGCTCAAAAAAATAAGTATTGATAAAGTCTTGATGCAAAAAAAATCCTTTTGCATCAATAAATCAAATGAACCATGCTCTTAAATCTTCTTTAATTTAAGAGCTCAGTAAGAGTATTTCCGCACTATCACCTCCCTCATTTTTCAATAAAGATATGACTTCTTGCTTCAGGTAAAGAGAATCACCTGATCTGAGAGTCTCACCTTTACCGTCAATAATTACAGAGACATCTCCTTTTAAAACATAGAGTAATTTCTTCCCTTCAGAAGGTATTGCCTGGCCTTTTACTTTCGCATACGGCTCTATCACCATGAGGGTTCCTGACATGGTACCATTTGTAACGATACTAAAACCTTTCATTCCGTTCTCTTTATAGGAAGGATGTGAAAATATTTTCTCTTTTTTAATAAGCCATTGTGACTCGTCGGCTCTTTTCTCTAATGTATCTGAAAGGCTAACGCCGAGGGCGTTACAAATCTGTAAAAATGAACTGAGAGAAGGAGTTATCTGGTTACTTTCTAACTGAGAGATAAAACTCGGGGTCAGTCCAACCTTGTCAGCGAGGTCCTTCTGGCTTATTCCTATCTTCATTCGTAATTCCTTTATCTTACCGCCGATATCGAGTGAGGGCTCTTTTCTCACCGATGTAATAGCAATTGTTCCTGTACTGATTTCGTAAGGATGAGGCTTAAAAGCCTCTCTGTTTGGTCGGCCTTCGAGTTTCAGCGCTTTTATCCAAACCTTGTCTTTTCTTTTGTATAATTCTAAGACTACTTGCGTTATATGTCGCAAATTGGCCTTGAACTTCTGACTGTGTGCATCTTTCTCGAGTATCCAGTAAGCGACGGTCTCGAGATCGTAAAGGAGTGGACATAGGTATGTAAAGAATTTATATGTCCTGTTCTCATCCCCCCAGAGGTCCTGCATACCTGTAAGGCTGTCGAAAACATATCTTCCCCCCGATTGAAATTTATCCTCCAAGGAATTCAGGAGTGAAATAAAGCTATCTATATTTTTTGGATCGTCAACCTTTATGACCTTCACGTTTAAGGCATTCTCATAAAATTTTGTGAATGCTCTGTCATTCTTGCCTTTTCCTGAAGTAAAGCAGTCGAGTAAAACAAAATTCTCTTTTGAAGGGATTTCACCTATCTTCTGGAAAATGGTGTGGGGTGACTTGTTAAAACTGACATAGATGACATGGCAGTTCTCAGTAAAAGATTGCCGAATGAAATTCAATATGAATATTTCCGGGGCTGTACCTGCCTCAACTTCCCAGACTACATTATCTCCAACATAGAGAGAGTCTATGAGATTATCCAGATCATTTATGCCAGAGCATATTTTAGTCATTCTTATTCGGTAAACGGTTACCTATTGGCTTTTACTGTAAAAAACCAGGAAATAGTTTGTCAAGTAAGCTGCCTTATGTATCTTTGGGTGAATTCCCAACGCCGGTAGAAAAGCTTGAGCAATTGGGGAAGGATATAGGTATAAATCATCTTTTTATAAAACGTGACGATTTGAGCGGTAAGGTCTATGGAGGAAATAAAATACGAAAGTTACCCCGGTGCTTTCATCGTTATTTTGAAAATGAAGTGCAGCCTCTGGATAGAAATTCTTGAAACCGTTCCATGAGATTCTCATAACTCTGCTATGTTCGTTTTTTCACAGTAGATTTCTGATGCTCTTTATAGTGTTCTACTGCTTTCTGAAATATCATTTAGGTACCTCCTTCAATCAGGGTTAAAGATTTACAGGGTCTGCCTTTATCTTGTATATGAGCAAATTATGTTCAAATATTGGACAACTACTGTATAATAAACTATATGCAATTTGAATGGGATGAGGAAAAGAGCAGGTTGAATAGCCTCAAGCACGGGATAGATTTCGAGATGGCTAAAGGATTGTGGCTTGATGAGAATCGTATTGAAATTCATGTGCCCCATCCGGTCGAAAACCGATGGATCGTTATTGCGGAACTTAACGAAAAAATTTGGGCCGCTGTCTATACCCTGAGAAAGGGTAATATTCGTATCGTTTCCGTCAGAAGGGCGAGAAGGAAGGAGGAGATACTGTATGAAGAAGAAAAGACTGGCTAAAAGCGCAGAAGAGCTTGACCGCAGGTTCGACGCCGGCGAGGATATACATGAACTTATTGATATGTCAAAGGCCGCAATTGTCCGTCACGGTAAAAAGGTTCGTATTACGATCGATATGTCGGAAGCACTCGTTAGTGAGATAGACGAGATTAGGCAAAAGATAGGCGTTGACCGTGGAGCACTGATCAAGGTATGGCTGCATGAGCGGGTAAAGCAGGAGAAGACGGCTACGGGCGGTACCCGTTAATATGTTATAAATTCGAGATTGCTGTTCAGAAAATGACTTTCAGAAAATGACTGCACGGATGTCTACATTCTGATGCGTTTACTGGATGTTCCGGACATCTGAGTGCATATCATGCTCAACATCGTGTAATGCATGGCTAAACTAAAGGATTTTAAAAAACTAAAGGATCAGTGGTTTAGAGATGCAGAGGTACGGAAAGAATACAAAACTCTGAAAGCAGAGTTCCAGTTAGCAGAGGAAATAATCAAGGCGAGAGCTAAAGCCAAGATGACACAGGCAGAACTTGCCAGGAGAATAGGGACGAAGTCCACTGCCATATCAAGATTAGAGTCTCCAAATTATGGAAAGGCTTCAATTTCCATGCTGGAAAAGGTAGCCCATGCTCTCGGTTGCGAGTTGCAAATACGTCTTGTGCCGAAACACTAATAATAGGGTAGTTGTCCCAATTCTTTTCTCTTGAGTTTTTTTGAACATTTCAAAGAAATATGGTAATTTAGAGAATGCCAAAAAGGGAATGAATTATTTATGATGACAGCATGTGAAAAGTATCTTGACCTTTTAGAATTTTTAAGTAAGAAAAAAGTATTTGGTAGGCTTTCTGTTTACCCTGCAATTGGGGTGGATGGTTTGGTTGCCTTATTTGCAGAAAGAGTTATTGGATTAAATTGGGAACCTTATGACATAGAAGGTATTTTGAATCATTTATCTCCCATACTTCCCTCTGATCTAATTTCTAAACTTAGAACACGACTTGAAAAAAATTTAACTTACATAGCAAGGATTGATGCTTCTCGCTTAGATCTTATAAGCCAAGAACTTGAACCATATAGGAATATCTCGCCAAAATCTTTAATTCTAAAGGGCTTATTTGAAAATATTTTCTTGCGGGAGTGGGATATTGATCTTGAAAGATTTTATAATGTTCCACTGTCACATGCCGAAATTATTGCTAAAGATTGGATTCGAGAAATAATAAATTGGTTAAATATAGGCGATAATATTATTAATTTTGATAGGAATCTTATACCCTTTCTCACTGAGCAAGATGTATTGAGAGAAAAAGATTTAGGAATACAAGATCTCGGTGCAGATTTTGATACAACTTACACAGTGAATAACGTACCAATCGTTCTATTACCACAATTTGTTAGAGTGTTTGAAAGGATGTAGTATTCAGATAAAGTTTCAAAATATTTGAGGATGGAAATATGCCAAAAATTAAAAAAGCGATTGTAGCGGTTGCAGGGTCAGGAACAAGATTTCTGCCTGCTACAAAGACCATGCCTAAAGAGATGTTGCCAATAATAGACAAACCGATTATTCAACTAGTCGCAGAGGAATTAGTAGAAGCGGGGATAGAAGATATTATTCTAGTAACCAAATGGGATAAGAAACCTTTGGAAGATCACTTTGATAATAACTGGGCACTGGCTGATGAATTAAAGAAAGCAGGCAAGTTGAAATTTCTTGAAAGAATTGAAAGAATTTCTACCATGGCTAATTTTGTTTATGTCAGGCAAAAAGGCCCTTATGGGAACGGTACCCCAGTGTTATCCGCCGCTAGCTTAGTTGAAAACCAACCGTTTATATATGTATGGGGCGATGATTTAGTGAGATCTAAAGTTTCGTTTACCAAACAATTGATTGATTCGTACCAAAAGCATGGCCGCTTAATGATTGGCGTGCAGAAAGTACCAAAAGAAGTTGTTAACCGCTTTGGAATTGTAAAATTACGAAATAACACTATGGAAATCGAGGATATCGTCGAAAAACCTTCAATCGATAAGGCACCGTCGCAATTGGCTGATTTTGGCCGTATGATCTTAAATCAAGACATTATTGATATTTTGCGAAACACTCCTCTTGGTAAAGACAATGAGCTTTGGATTGTCGATGCTCTTCGCAGTTATGTTAAGAGTGGAGGAGTTTTGTTAGCAAAAGAGGTAGAAGATGGTGAATGGTTAACAACTGGTGACCCATTAAATTACCTAAAAGCTGTGATTAAATATGCATTAGATAGAAAGGATATTGGTAAAGATTTAAAGGATTTTATTATAAGTACTCAAAAAAATTGAAATTTGAATTCCTAATGCATTATTAGTAAGGCATTATAAGTGTTATTTAGGAATTTTTTTCTTATGAAGGATTGTGGACAAGCTGCCAATGATAGAAAAGACATTATGGTGTAGTTTTGTTGTGAACTTCCTTTAGATATCATTTAAATACATCCACTTACGGCTTGTTTAGGAATGCATTGGAAGGGAGATATTGCTTTTTTTGTTTGGCTTAAATTCCGGAAATCTTATTACTTAAGTTCAACAACCTCTAAACGAAAAGCCTTGATATTAAAACATTTGTCTTTTTGTATTTGCACTACATGCCTCTTTTTGCCTTTTCAATCACACATCGAGTGGGGAATTTAAGACCAAGGGCATTAAAAATTATTCTATCTCTCCTTGAAGGCTCACTGATATAGGTATATCTTTCTTCATCAACTTCCATTACAGCAGCCCCAAGTTGTGATAAACTCTCAAATGCAGTCCCGGCGCTAAATCCAGCGTTGTGATGCTTCAGTGTCCTCTCTACATATCTCTCTATTAAAAATGCAAGATAACAGATCAACGCATGGGCCCTTACACGATTCTCTGTCCAGTGGTAAAACGGTCTCAACTGTAACGCGCTCTTCATTGTCCTGAACGCACGTTCCACATCAGTCAAATCTTTGTATGCCTCTATCACTTCTTTTGCACTCATCCCCTGTTCTTCCGTCCTCAAGATGTACACACCATCCAATGCCTCTTCTATCTTTATGGATTCCTCTTTTATCCAATAGCTTAATCTTCCATCTTTTTCATCTACCTTGTAACCAATCAGTCTGCGACCATGTTTATGCCTGAGAACTTCTTCTACCTGACTAACAACTCTCTTTAATGAAGCCTTCCCCTTTAACTTCTCTATCCCTTCTTTTATCTTTTTAAGTTCACCCATTAGCGCCTTTATGTTCTCCTCACGCATCTGCCTCTGTAACTCCGCTACTTCAGGATTCCTGCAAACTATATAACGAATCCCTTCAACAGTCTTTACCTCACGCCACCAGAGTTCTTTACCCTCTATGCAATAAACATGAGGTGTGGTATCCAGAACTATTTCCTTTACCTCAGCGTTCCTCCTCTTCCTTAACGCTATGATACTGTCAAACCCATGTCTTTGTATTTCCTCAAGGTTTTCTTTGGTTACAAGTCCCCTGTCACCTACAAATATACACCGCCCTATCTCAAACTTCTCCTTTAGATCCTTCAATACTTCCTTTACTGTCTTTTTATCTACACGGTTGCCCTCAAATACCTCATGCCCTATAGGCATCCCGTTACACATGATTAGCCCAATTACTACCTGTTTCTTGCCAGGTTCGTGATCCCTCGAATATCCAAGCCCTGCTAAACCTTCGGGCCCATTGCCTT
>VGWY01000059.1 GCA_016873575.1 Nitrospira sp.
TGTGTTACCATTCTTCATGGCTATACTCCTTTCTTTAAAAGTTGGTTTTACCAACTTGCGATCTTTCAAGAAAGAGTATAGCCTTTTTCTGACTACTACTTCCTTCCCCTTAATATAGCAAGCTCTCCCACCAGGGGAGAGGGGACTATATTATTTCCCCTCCCTCGATGGGAGGGGTTGGGGAGGGTGTTATATTTTCAGTCCTTTTGTGAGCCATAGGCTCATGTGGGTTTGAGTATAAGATAAATCCTAAGCGTCACTCTTTTTTTGCCTTAAAACAACAATCCCTATTACAGCACCTATAAACAACATTATACTGATGCCCTGTGCAAGAGACAGTTGAGAGGAGATAAATCCCCTGTTTACATCCCCTCTGAAGAATTCAACAATAAACCTCAGAACAGAATAGAGAAGCATGTATGTCAGGAAAAGCTGGCCATTGAATGATTTATATCTTCTCAGGATTATGAGTATCAAAAAATTCATGAGCTCTCCTGCAAATTCATAGAGTTGTGTTGGATGAATTGGCACACCAATTAAAGCGAGCGACTGGGGGTCAGTAAAGGTAACTGCCCATGGGAGCGATTCCGCAGTCCTTCCATAACAGCAGCCTGCAGAAAAACAGCCAAGTCTTCCGATCGCATGGGCTATGGCGAGTGAGGGGGCAAACAAATCTGCTGTTGTCCAAATGGCCAATGAATTCCTTTTTATATACCAGACAGCAGTTGGGATAGCGAATAAAATCCCACCATAAAAAACAAGACCGCCTTCCCAAATCTTCAATATCTCGATCGGATTTTTAAAATAGTAATTTGGGTTTATAAGAACGAAGAAAAGCCTTGATCCTATAATAGCTGACAAGAGTATGTAAAATCCAAGGTCTAATATCTTGTCTGATGAGATACCCTCCTTACGTGCCTGTCTGATTGCAAGGGAAATACCAAGGAAGAATCCAGCAGCCACAAGAACTCCGTAGGTATGAATGGTTAAGGGCCCAATCTTGAATAGTATTGGATGCATGGTCAGATATACCTCTTTCTGAAAAATGTAGTAAATAGGATAAGCATGATACCAATGGTGAGGGCAGAATCAGCGACATTGAATGCAGGCCAGTGGAACCTTCCAACTGAAAAATCAATAAAATCCACTACCTGACCGAACAGTATCCTGTCTATCAGGTTGCCTATTGCACCACCAAGGATAAGCGACAGACTGAGATGACCTTCTTTATCCTTTATGAGGAGCCACACCACAAAGATTATGGCAATGATTGATACTGGTATAAAAAACATACTACCGACATTTTTGAACATCCCGAATGCAGCACCGGTATTCCTGACACTTACTAAATGGAGGAAAGGGAATATCTCAATTGCATCAAAAGGATTCAAAAACCTGGTGACAAGATACTTTGTTGCCTGGTCAAGTATTATTACAAGTACAGCAACAAGGAATACATATCCGAACCGTCTCATTCTTTATCCAGAAACAACCTTATAACACCTCTCACAGATGTCGGGCTCATCAGCGAATCTCCCGACGGTTTCGCTCCAGTTCCAGCACCTTTGACATTTTGCGCCTGGTGCCTTCTCTATCTTAATCTCAAGACCTGCTATCTCTTCACTCATATAGGATCCATCAAGGTGTTCTCCTGCAATATCGACTGCTGAAACTATAAAAAAGGTTGGCAGGAAATCACTGTATTTTGAAAGGAGGGCATGATACTTCTCAGGGAGAGAGAGGGTCACCTTTGCCTCAAGGGAATTCCCGATAAACCGTTCTGCCCTTTTCATCTCGAGTGCCTTATTCACCTCATTCCTTACTGTAAATAAATCACTCCACGTGCTTTCAAGTTCCTGGTCAAAATATTTTTCATCAAACTCAGGGAATGAGGATAGGAAGACCGATTCCTCACCCCCCCTATTCCCCCCCTTATCAAGGGGGGGATTGAGGGGGGGTAACTTCTGACTTCTGATTTCTGACTTCTGATTTGTTATGTGTCCCCATATCTCTTCTGCTGTAAAGGAAAGTATTGGCGCCATAAGCCTTGTGATTGTAGAAAGTATCTGATACAGAACCCATTGTGCACCACGCCTCTCAATTGAGTCTGATTTAAATGTATACAGTTTGTCCTTCAAAACATCGAGATAAAAAGAACTCATATCAACAACACAGAATTGATAAAGGGTGTGGAAACCTTCATGAAAGTCAAAATTCTCATATGCCAAAGTAACCTTTTTTATAAGGGTCTGAAGTCTGCTCATTGCCCATCTGTCAATCTCTGAAAGGGTATTGCTATAGTCTCTCCGGTCAAAGTCATAAACGTTTCCGAGCAAAAATCTGCATGTATTTCTAATCTTCCTGTATGCCTCTGTAAGCCTGTCAAGAATCTCTTTTGATATCCTTATGTCATCCCTGTAATCCTCGGACGAGACCCATAATCTCAGTATTTCAGCACCATGAGCCTTTATAACTTCCTGTGGTGCAATGACGTTGCCGAGTGATTTAGACATCTTTTTCCCCTGTCCGTCAACGACAAAACCATGGGTGAGGACAGTCCTGTACGGTGACTTGCCCCTCGTTCCGACTGATGCAAGTAAAGAGCTCTGGAACCATCCCCTGTGCTGGTCACTTCCTTCGAGATACATATCTGCTGGCCAACTGAGCCGTTTATCCGCCTCCATGACAGCAGCATGGCTTACTCCTGAATCAAACCAGACATCAAGGATGTCAGTTTCTTTTGAAAATGAACTGCCTCCACATTTTCTGCAGGTATATCCTTGGGGTAAAAACTCCTCTGCATTTTTCATAAACCAGATATCTGCACCGTTTGTTTCAAAAGATTTTATAATCCTATTGAATACCTCATCTTCTTTAATAAATTCTCCACAGTTATAGCATTTGATCAGTGCTATCGGCACGCCCCATGCCCTCTGTCTCGATATGCACCAGTCAGGCCTGTTTGAGAGCATTCCATAAATCCTGTCCTTTCCCCATTTGGGAACCCAGTAAACCTTATCAATCTCATTGAGGCACCTTTTTCTTAAATCATGATGCTCGACTGATATAAACCATTGTTCTGTTGCCCGGAAAATAACAGGCTTCTTGCACCTCCAGCAATGGGGATATGAATGTCTGACCTTTTCTTCTTTAAGCAGGGCATCTTTATTTTTAAGAATCTCTATTATTATCTCATTTGACTTAAATACAGACAATCCCTGTAGGGGCAGGGCTTGCCCTGCCCCTACCTCTGCTGTAAACTTTCCTCTGTCATCAACAGGGGCGTAAATATCAAGGTTATACCGTAATCCTATCTCATAGTCGTCTTCTCCGTGACCAGGTGCAATATGCACAATACCTGTTCCTTCGCTGACAGTGACAAAATCTCCGGATATAATCCTTGATTTCCTATCAATAAAGGGATGACATGCATTGATGCCTTCAAGTTCTTTCCCTGATACCTTTGCGATAATCTTTCCATTTATACCTATCCCCTCTTTTAAGGCATCAAGCCTTTCTTCAGCAATAATATAGATTTCACCTGATAATCCCCCCTGCCCCCCTTTAATAAAGGGGGTTGGAGGGGGATTATTTTCATTTCCGTGTTCAATAGCAACATAGGTAATATCAGGATGAACTGCAAGTGCAAGATTTGCAGGTAATGTCCATGGAGTCGTGGTCCATATAAGAATAAAAACTTTTTTGTTTGACAGGGCTGGTAATCTGTCCTTTAACTCCGAACTCTGAACTCTGAACTTTACGAAGATTGACGGTGATTCTTTATCAGCGTACTCAACCTCTGCCTCTGCTAAGGCGGTAACACATGAAGGGCACCAGTGAACTGGCTTCTTCCGTTTCAATACATAACCATCTCTTACGAAATGAAAAAACTCCCTCACTATTGCTGATTCATATTCATAGGACATTGTCAGGTAAGGCGATGACCAGTCACCGAGTACGCCAAGCCTCTTAAACTCGTCCCTCTGTATCTCGACAAATTTTGATGCATACTCTGCGCAGAGTTTCCTCTTTTCAATGATGGTGACCTTCTCTTTTTTATCACCGAGATTTTTATCAACCTGAAGTTCTATCGGGAGTCCATGGCAATCCCATCCAGGCACATAAGGTGAATAAAGGCCCTCCATGGATTTATATTTTATGATGATGTCCTTAAGGATTTTGTTTAATGCATGCCCTATGTGGATATGGCCATTCGCATAAGGAGGACCGTCATGAAGAATGTAATGTTTATTGCCTTTGTTCTTCCCCTGGATCTTTTCATATATCTTTTGTTCTTCCCAGAACCCTATGATTGTTGGTTCTCTACGGGAAAGATCCGCCTTCATCGGAAAGTCTGTCTTTGGAAGATTGAGTGTGTCTTTATAGTCCTTTGGCATACCTAACTAATCATCAAATCCTTCTTCTTCATCATCAGCATCATCCAAAAAAAATTTATCAATGTCAAAATCTTCATCATCTTCATCATCTTCTGTGGATGGAGGAGGTAATGGTGCCTTCTTTTGAACAGGAGGGCCTTTTGCTTTCTCAGAAGCCGGTGATTGGGAAGGTGCTGGAGAAGTAGGTACGGGAGGAGGAGGAGGAGAACTGCGTTTCATATCTTTCACAGCACGGTCTACCCATGATCCGGATCCTTGAGAACTTCCGAATGAAGAACCGCCCATCTCGAGTTTACTCAATAATCCCTTCGAGTCGTAATACATAAAGTAATTTTTCTCTCTGGTTAAAGAGATTAAACGAAGGATACCCCGTTCGATATGCATATCCTTAAAGTTTGTAGAGATCTTTTTGGAAAGAATATTCCCTGTAATTTCCACCTTAAAATTGGCCTTTTCACCAATAGACTTCATGACACTACCGAACTCTGCATCAAGGAGATCCACACTCAGTAAATTATCCTTAACTTCAATATTCATTTTTTGTTTGGGAGGTTCAACAGGTGGAGACGAGGGTACCTCAGTCTGTGCAAAGGCGAAAGGCAACAGAGATAAGGTCAAAAGTATAAAAATGGCGATATATTCTATTGTCTGCCTTCTGCTTACTGCATCCTGCATTCTCACTTTTCCTCTACCTTCTCCTTCTTCTGAGCCTCTCTTTCTGCTATGATCTTCTGTGATAAATGTCCAGGAACTTCCTCATAATTTGAGAATTCCATCGAATACAGACCTCTTCCCGAGGTAAGACTATGGAGCTGATTTGCGTAGATGAGCATCTCAGACATAGGCACTAAAGAAGTTATCTTCTGGTTTCCGCCTGCCTGCGGTTCAACGCCCTGTACCCTGCCCCTCTTTGAATTCAGGTCGCCTATCACAGCGCCAAGGGTATCATCAGGCGTTATCACCTCAACCTTCATGATTGGTTCAAGCAGAATGGGTTTAGCATCCATCACAGTCTTTTTTAAGGCCATGGAACCTGCAATCTTAAATGCCATCTCTGAAGAATCAACAGAATGATATGATCCATCAAATAAAGTAACCTTGATGTCAACAAGTGGATACCCGGCAATGATACCTTCCTTCATGGTCTCCACTACCCCTTTTTCAACTGCTGGCCGATACTGTTGAGGGATCACGCCACCAACAATCTTATCCAAAAATTCATATCCTCCACCCCTCGGGAGAGGCTCTATCTCGATAGAGCAGTCGCCATACTGTCCGCGGCCACCTGACTGCTTCTTGTATTTGCCCTGAGCCCTTGCTGAAACCTTAATCGTCTCTCTGTAAGGAACCTTGGGTGTTTTCATCACAACCTCGACTCCAAACTTCCTTTTCAGCTTCTCTATAGTTACTTCAAGGTGAACCTGTCCCATACCGGAAAGGAGCATCTCCTTTGTCTCTTCATCCCTTTGAAATTTTAATGAGGGATCTTCTTCGAGGATCCTGTGAATACTTGTGCCTACCTTCTCTTCATCTCCTTTACTCTTCGGTGCTATTGCGTATGAGATTATTGGGTCAGCAAATTTCACTTTCTCAAAGATTATTGGATGTGCTTCATCGGAGAGTGTATCTCCAGTACATGTCTCCTTCAGTTTTGCAACAACGCCTATTTCACCGGGTCCAATTGATTGCGCCGGGATTTGCTTTTTCCCCATAAGATAAAAGACCTGACCAATCCTCTCCTTTGCACCTCTTGTTGTATTCAGGATATTCGAGTCAGCCTTGAGTGTACCTGAATAGACCCTGAAGACAGACAGTTTTCCGGCATACGGATCTGCTATGGTTTTAAATACATATGCTGAAAGGGGATTTGTCTTTGACGGCATTCTCGTACTATCCTTACCATCTTTCGGATTTTTCCCTTTGATAGGTGATATACGTTCCATTTCTGCCGGTGAAGGAAGACAGAGGAGCATGGCATCGAGAAGCTGTGTTATCGCTATATTCCTTGTTGCTGAACCACACATGACAGGTATGAATTTTTTTGTTAGAGAGCCTTCCCGAATCCCCTTGATCATTTCATCCTCTGTAAGATCTCTTCCATCGAGGTATTTCTCAAGTAAGACATCGTCAGACTCTGCAATCTTTTCTACCAGTTTCTTCCTGTACTCCTCCACCTCGGGAAGGAGATCAGAAGGTATATCATACTCTTCTGCCTTTCCATGAGAAAATTTATATGCCTTCATTTTCAACAGGTCAACAATCCCTGTAAAACTGCCTCCTGAGCCGATAGGGATCTGAAGCGGGATAGCATCTTTCTCAAAAGATTTTTCAAGCTCTCCTATCGCTCTTGAAAAGTTCGCATTATCCTTGTCCATTTTATTGATAAAGACAAGCCTTGGTATCTCGAATTCGTCTGCATATTTCCATATCTTCATTGTCTCAGCTTTAACACCTGAGATTGCACTCACGATAACGACTGCTCCATCAACAGCCCTGAGACATCCCCTCGTATCTTCAATGAAATTGATAAATCCCGGCGTGTCTATCAGATTAATCCGCTGCCCATTCCAGTTGCAAAATGCAAGCGATGATGTGATCGTTATCTTTCGAGCAATCTCCTCTGGTTCATAATCAGTTGTTGTAGTCCCATCCTCAACATTACCAAGTCTGTCTATGGACCCGGAATTAAAAAGCATTGATTCGATAAGCGCTGTCTTGCCAGCACCTCCATGTGCAATTACTGCTACATTCCGTATCTTTTCAACCTCAAGATTTGCCATATGTCCCCCTCTTTCAAGTGGATAGTGAACAGTGAACAGTTTTTACTAATTACTATTCACTCAATACTGTTCACTTTATTCCATTATTTCTTTAATAACCGGTTTTAATTCCACCTTCTTTTCAATCTTTCTGCTCCAGAGCTTGACCGCTATAAAAGAAATGGCGAATGCACCAAAACCGAAGAGAGCAGAGACGATATCCTGATCAATATTTTGGATATAATCGCTCACTATATCTTTTCCGAGAACTGCACCTGCTATCAGGGCAATTGCAGGGAGTCCATAGACAATGAGAGACCCTTTAAGATACGTGTATGGTCTCATTACGATCCTTACCTTCTGTCCAACTATTGCCCTGACCGGGTTGAGTGCCTCTATCTCCATGGTCTGATCAGCAGGTTTGCATGTCCCTGCAGTACAACCCTCACAGGCACTTTTTTTAGGCACTCTGACCTTCGCAATCATACCCTCAATACTATTAATAACACCAATCTCTTCCATAGTTACATAAATTTTAACATATCGAGTTTTAAAAAGTCCTTATCACATCACACAGTGGGCTGTCTGAAACACTTCCTTACACTTTTTTCTTCCGTCATTCCCGTGTAAACTGGAATCCAGAGGTAAAGGTTCTGGATTCCTGCTTTCGCAGGAATCAACATGAGCCTTTGGCTCACAAAGGAACATGAAAATACCATATACACTCCCCCTTTGGTAAAGGGGGATGGAGGGGGATTTTAAGAACAAATGTTTCGAGTTATTAATCATAAAATCTCCCCATCCCCCTCTTTGCCAAAGAGGGGGATTTTCGGGTCAATGACCATTTAAGTAAAGTTATTTAGTATCTTTCGTATTTTAGTTGAAAAGGTTTCTGGATTCCCCGGTCAAGCCTGCCCTCGACTGCGATCGGGGGTCGGGGAATGACAATTTTTACAAGCAGTTCTGTCATTCCCGCGCAGGCGGGAATCCTTCTTTAAAAGAAAGATTGCGGACAAGCCGCAATGACAGAATTTAATGGGAGGATGTGGTTTTACTTATGGTCTTGTTAGTAAATCCTACAGATTCTCCTTGAGGAGTTTATATTCTATACTGTCGACAAGAGCCTGATATGATGCCTCTATGATATTCTCTGAAACCCCGACCGTGCTCCACCTTCTTCCTTCATCACCTGACTCAATGAGAACCCGTACTTTCGCAAAAGTCCCTTTCCCTGCTGTAAGAACACGGACCTTGTAATCGTGGAGCTTTACATCCTTTAGTTCAGGATAGAATTTATCGAGTGCTTTCCGGAGGGCATTGTCAATTGCATTCACAGGGCCATTTCCTATTGCTGCAGTGTGTTCAATCCGGCCACCAACTTTCACCATGATGGTTGCTTCACTCATCGGGTCTTCTCCTTCCCTCCTTTTTTCTACGATAATCCTAAACCCTATTAAGTCAAAAAATCTCTTATGGAGACCAAGTGCCTTCTTCATCAGGAGCTCGAATGACGCCTCGGCTGCTTCAAACTGGTAACCTTCGTTTTCAAGGTCTTTCAAAGTAGTAACAATAGCCTGTATCTGGGGAGAATCAGGGTCAAGTTGTATTCCAAATTCCTCTGCCTTTCGTAATATGTTACTCTTGCCTGCCATGTCAGATATTAAAATCCTGTGGGAATTACCAACAAGTTCTGGTTTTATATGTTCATATGTCTCAGGTCTTTTCCTTACCGCGCTCACATGCATACCCGCCTTATGGGCAAAAGCACTATCTCCAACAAAGGGCTGTCTCTTAAAATGGCGTATATTTGCTATCTCGTTCACAAACCTTGCCACATCCCTGAGTCTGCTTAACTGTTCATCACGAATGCAACTCATTCCAAGTTTCAACTGTATATTGGGAATCACCGAACACAGATTCGCATTACCGCATCTCTCACCAAAGCCATTGATCGTTCCCTGCACATGTGATACCCCCCTTTGAACAGCGACTATTGAATTTGCAACAGCACATTCTGAATCATTATGTGCATGGATCCCGACAGGTATATGAACACTTTTCATGACAGCATCAACAATATACACCACTTCTGCAGGGATCCTGCCACCATTGGTATCGCACAAAACAAGGCAGTCTGCACCTGCAGACTCTGCTGCGGAAAGACATTGCAGGGCAAAATCAGGATTATCCTTATAACCATCAAAGAAATGTTCTGCATCAAAGAATACCTTCTCAACATGCTTTTTCAAATGGGCAACTGAATTATGGATAATATCAAGATTCTCTTCGAGGGATATCTTCAATGCTTCTTTCACATGAAAATCCCAGGTCTTTCCGAATATCGTTATGATTGTTGACTTTGAATCAAGTAGTGCCCTTATCGTTGTATCTTCTTCAACCTTATGACGGGGTCTGTGCGTGCTTCCAAAGGCAACAACCTTTGCGTTTTCGAGACCGGATTTCCTTACTTTTTTGAAATATTCAATATCCTTTGGATTGGCACCAGGCCAGCCACCTTCGATATAATGGACACCCAATTCATCGAGTTTCTCAGTAATTCGAAGCTTGTCCTCAACAGAAAAAGAGATATCTTCTGTTTGTGCACCATCCCTTAATGTCGTATCGTATATTTCTATTTGTTTCATATTTTTGACACTACCGTGCCTGAGCCAATTCGAATGTATCGTGCAATACCCTGACCGCAAGTTCTGTATATTTTGCATCAATAACACAGGAGACCTTTATCTCTGATGTACTTATCATAATGATGTTTATCCCATGATTTGCAAGTGTTTCGAACATCTTAGCAGCAACACCTGAATGCGTTCTCATGCCAACACCTACAATTGAGACCTTTGCTATGTCTTCTCTCAAGTAAACCCCTTTTGAACCAAGTTTTGCAGCAATCCCTTTTGTTATTTTCAATGCCTTCTTGCCATCTGTTTTCGGAACGGTAAATGATATATCCGTTGTCTTACCATCACTACTAATATTTTGGACAATCATATCAACAACAATATTTGCATCTGCAATCGCGTTGAAAAGTCTTGCCGCAACACCTGGCTTATCATGGACTGATATGACTGTGATCTTTGCCTGATTTTTGTCATGGGCTATGCCTGATACAACAACCTTTTCCATTTCCTCATCCTCCTTGACAACGAGTGTGCCCGGATTATTATTGAAACTTGATCTTACTACAAGCGACACATCATATTTCTTTGCAAATTCAACAGACCTCGTCTGCAAAATCTTTGCTCCAAGGCTTGCGAGTTCGAGCATTTCATCATATGAGATTTTATCAAGTTTTCGTGCGTCAGGCACGATTCCGGGGTCTGTCGTATATACACCGTCAACATCAGTATAGATTTCACAGAGATCTGCCTTCAGTGCTGCTGCAATCGCAACTGCTGTGAGGTCTGAACCACCCCTTCCCAGTGTTGTAACATCAGAAGATTCCGTTACGCCCTGAAAGCCTGCGATAATTGGTATTATTTTCTTTGCTACGGCCTGTTTTACCCGTTCTCCGGTTATCCGTTCTATCTTGG
Source organism: Nitrospira sp. (assembly GCA_016873575.1). Taxonomy (GTDB): domain Bacteria; phylum Nitrospirota; class Thermodesulfovibrionia; order Thermodesulfovibrionales; family SM23-35; genus VGWY01. The sequence continues at coordinate 10,705 of VGWY01000059.1, forward strand.
CCTTTGTGTGTGCCTCATCTGTTATGATACCGACCTGCCGTCCTGTAAATGATATGGACTTGTACCCCAGCTCGTTGACTGCAATGGCTGTAAGTGCAGCGCTGATTCGTTCTCCTGATGAAAGAAGCAGATCCATTTCACGATCGTCAGGATTCTGAGATATTTGATTCGCAAGCCCTATGAGTTTATCTGTTTCACCTGACATTGCAGATACCACAGCAACAACCTTATGCCCTTGCTTCTGTGCTCTCACAATGCGTTCTGCAACAGCCTGAATCCGCTCTATGCTTCCAACAGATGTACCTCCATATTTCTGTACGATGAGCATTCTCACCCCCTGAAGGCTGTCTTTATACCCCTCACGAGATCATCCACATCACTATTACGAACTGTTTTTGCATCAATGAACAAAGCCTCTTCCTTTATCCTTGCGATAATGGGTGGATTCCCTTTTCTTAACCTTTCCTCAAGTTCATCAACACTTATGTCATTGGGTTTTATTGATACCACATATGTTGGAAGACTTACCTCTGGCAGTGCACCTCCACCAGCTCGTGTTGAGTCAGTCTGGACCTGTAACGGGACACCTTTGATATGTTTGCTTAATTGTGAAGCTATCTTTTTTGCACGTGCTTTTATCTCTTCAGGTTTCTGTAAAAGCATCCTCAATGTAGGGATATTCTCAATCACCTTTTCTTCATGGATATATTCCATTAATGTTGCCTCAAAACCTGCAAGGGTAAGCTTGTCTATCCTCATAGCCCTTGTTATAGGATTCTTTTGGATTCTTTCAATATACTCTTTGTTACCCACAATAACACCTCCCTGGGGACCACCAAGGAGTTTGTCCCCGCTGAAGGTGGTTATCTCAACACCTGATTTCACAACATCCTGGACACTCGGTTCAATGTGTATACCAAATTGCTTTAAGTCTATCAGGCATCCGCTTCCAAGGTCGAACATGACTGGGACTTTATACTTCCTGCCCAGACCTACAAGGTCTTCTATCGAGACTTCCTCTGTAAAACCGATAACCCTGTAATTCGATTTATGAACCTTTAAGATAAGGGCGGTATCATCATTTATTGCCCTTTCATAATCATAGAGATGGGTCTTATTCGTTGTTCCGACCTCGCGGAGTATCGCACCACTTGCTGCCATGACATCAGGCATCCTGAAGGAACCTCCGATCTCGACGAGCTCACCTCTCGAGACAATTACCTCTTTACCTTTTGCTATGGTATTCAGGCAGAGCAACACCGCTGCTGCATTGTTGTTGACAACAAGTGCATCCTCAGTCCCTACGACCTCTCTGAGAATCCTTTTAATATGTGAGTATCTTTTCCCCCTCTCTCCCTTTTCGATATCGTATTCGAGATTCGAGTAACTCCCGGAGACCTTTTTGATATTTTCGAGTGCCCGTTCTGAAAGGAGAGAACGGCCAAGATTTGTATGGATGACAATCCCGGTTGCATTGATGAGTGGTTTCAGACTATATGAAGAGAGTTTTTCGATCTTCTTCTCGATATCAGCTATCATACTTTCTTCTGCGAGATCTGCATCATGACCTTCTCTGATCTGCTTTCTCCTCAAATCAATCGCCTCCCTGATAGCCTGAAGCACATACCTTCTCGGATAGGTCTTCAGCCACTCCATCCCCTGATTACTTTTTAAAATTCCATCCACAGAAGGGAGATTCGAGAGTAATTTCTGTTTTTCGTTCATGTCATTTTCTACCATATAATGAAAATAAGGTCAATGGATTTTTATTCATTGTTACGTAAAAATCATTTATGCACATGTGGGAAACTATTTGTGCACATAGTCATAGTTTTCATAAATGAAGCTCCCATATCTTTCTGTCATCTTTGTAGAACATAAA